>CAMWWF010000099.1 GCA_947177885.1 uncultured Lachnospiraceae bacterium | reverse complement strand
CGGAGGGAGAGATCATAGATGCCGTCAGACGTCCTCTGGGAGCCAGATCCCTCGACGGCATAAAGCGCAGGACAAGGGCGGGAATGGGACGGTGCCAGTCCGGATTCTGTTCCCCGAGGGTGATGGAGATCCTGGCCAGGGAACGGAATGTGAGCATGTCTGATATCACGAAATCCGGCGGCAGATCACAGATCATTGTGGGAACTAATAAGGATGTGTTTTAGAATGTGCTTGAAAAATGTTTTCTACGAGGTGTGCGACATACTTTGTGGGATGCAAGACCCAATTGGGGAGGCGTAGTGGGGCTATGGTAACCAAGTTGGGGCGCGGCAGGCCGAAGTGAGGCATGCAGACCGGGGGAATGATTTATCAAACATGCTCTGGGGTGTGCTTGAAAGAAAATGACGCAGGCCGCGGGAATTATTACGGGCAGATAACTGTTCAGGAGGTGCTTTCGCGAGGTGTCTTTTGTGAATGAAGAGTAAGCGAAAGTTACAAAATATACAAGATAAGTGCAAACAATTTGTGCAGAATATATAAATTCTGTGCGCTGTCGTGATTGTGGAGAACAAAAATTCTGAACGTATGAATAAAGGTAACAGTTCATGCAGCCCCTCCCGCGAAGCCAATAATTGCGATATTTTCAAAGAACACATTGTTTTGCAATTTTGCGAGACATGCGTGCACAGTATGCATTATCGTAACGGTTCATTGACTTATCTGAACTGTTACGAGTAAAGAGGTATGAGTCAGTGCCACATGAAAAGAATTTTCGTGTGATATATGGAAAGATACGTGGCGGAACAAGGAGGAATTGGCTATGGAAAGATATGATATTGTCATTATCGGCGGCGGTCCCGCAGGCCTTGCCGCAGCAGTCTCCGCCAGGAAAAACGGCGTGGACAGTGTTTTGATCCTGGAGCGGGACAGGGAACTGGGCGGGATCTTGAACCAGTGTATCCACAATGGCTTCGGCCTGCATACTTTTCTGGAAGAGCTGACGGGACCGGAGTATGCGGACCGCTTTATCAGGCAGGTAAAGGAACTGGATATTGAGTACAGGCTGAATACAATGGTCATGGAGATCAGTCCGGAGAAAACCGTAACAGCCATGAACCGGGAAGAGGGAATTTTTGCTATTCAGGCGAAGGCGGTTATTCTGGCAATGGGATGCCGTGAGAGAGTCAGAGGAGCGCTGAACATACCGGGATTTCGGCCGGCAGGCATTTACTCTGCAGGCACGGCCCAGAGACTGGTCAATATGGAGGGCTGTCTGCCGGGCAGGGAGGTTGTTATCCTGGGGTCCGGTGATATCGGGCTGATCATGGCCAGGAGAATGACTCTGGAAGGAGCCCGGGTCAGGGTGGTAGCCGAGCTTATGCCCTATTCCGGAGGATTGAAGAGAAATATCGTGCAGTGTCTGGATGATTACGGGATCCCTTTGAAGCTGAGCCATACGGTGGTAGACATTAAGGGAAAAGAGCGTCTGGAAGGAGTGACCCTTGCAGAGGTTGACGGAAAAGGAAAGCCTATTCCGGGAACGGAGGAATTCTATCCCTGCGATACGCTCCTGCTTTCGGTAGGGCTGATCCCGGAAAATGAGCTTTCCGGGAAAATGGGAGTTGCCATGAATCCGGTCACTTCGGGCCCCAGGGTAAACGAGAGCCTTGAGACGAATATAAGCGGCGTATTTGCCTGCGGCAATGTGCTCCATGTGCATGACCTGGTGGATTTCGTGTCGGAGGAGGCTTCCGCTGCCGGTAAAAATGCGGCGGCATATGTGAAGAGGGAGAATGTGGCTGCCTGCGTAAATGGTAATAAGAAAGATCATGTATACCGTGACATAAGGGAGAATGCAGAGGGCAATGCTGAGACCAGTATGGAAGGTAATGTGGGGAACAATGTGAAGGACAATGCGGAGGCCGGTACGGAAGGTAATGTGAAAGGCAATGCGGAGGCCGGTTCAGAGAATAACGCGAAGAACAGAGCGGTGTGCATTATGACGGACGATGTGGAACGCAATATGTACAGGAGAGCAGAGGAAAATACAGAAGACAGTACAGACCATGAGATTCAAATGGATCCAACCGGCGGGGTCAGGTATACCGTTCCGGAAACGATCAATGTTGCTCGCATGGATGAGAAGCTGACAGTACGTTTCCGCGTGGACGGTGTGTACAGAGACTGCTATGTGAGCACCTACTTTGACGGGGAAAGAGTGGGGCGTAGAAAGCGTCCGGTGGTAGCTCCTGGTGAAATGGAGGAGATCCGATTGACGAAGGAGCAGCTTCTCCAATATCCGGGGCTGAGGGTCATAACAGTCAGGATTGAGAGTGATTAAACGGTCTCATAATGTTACAAATGCCATTGAGGGTAATTAAACGGTCTTATAATGAAGCGGACCGCCGTGATCAGTGTGATTGCAGCATTCTGCAAAATACTGTGATCAGTCCCAAATGTTGCAATCAGCAAAATACAATAATTGACAAAATCTGCCGTGACCGGTAATGGAATGAAAGGAATAAAACATGGAGATGGAGAATCCGGAAGTAAGAAATCTGACTTGTATCAATTGCCCTATGGGATGTCCCCTTATGGTCGAGATGGCGGGAAACGAGGTAATACGCGTCACCGGAAACACCTGTAAGCGGGGAGAAGTTTACGCCCGCAAAGAGGTGACAAACTCTACCAGAATCGTAACTTCCACAGTGAGAGTGACAAACGGAAAGTCCAAAATGGTATCGGTAAAAACGAAAGAGGATATTCCGAAAGAAAAGATTTTCGCCTGTGTAAAGGCTCTGAAAAATGTACAGATGGAAGCCCCGGTCCACATCGGGGATCGGATCGCTGCAAATATTGCGGACACGGGGGTGGATGTGGTTGCCACAAAGAACGTGGAGAAGAGCCTGACATGAGATGAAAGATGTCCCAGAGTGTGTTTGAAAAATCATTCCTCCGGTTTGCACGCCCCACTTCGCGGCCTGCTGTGCCCCAATTTGGCGGGCGATGCCCCACTATGCCTCCCAAATTGGGTCTTGCATCCCACAAAGTGTGACGCACACCCCGGGGAAAGCATCTTTCAAACACGCTCTAGTACACTGGAAGACAATTTCATCTATTGAAATCACGTCTTCCGGATAAAAAGTAAAAATAATTGTGACACACCCTGTGGTAACGGCATATATTAGAAATGACATATGTCGGAAATGGCATATCAGAGAAAGAGGCTTTCAACATGGGAATGGAAATACATATTTTGGACTGGATACAAAGCTTCCGTACACCCTTTGGGGATACATTCTGGCCTCTGGTCACAAGGCTCGGGAATGGAGGAACAATATGGATCCTGCTGGCGGCTGTACTGCTGCTCATTCCAAAAACGCGGAAAAGCGGGTTGATCCTGGCAATAGCATTATGTGTGGATCTGATTTTGTGCAATAGAATAATGAAGCCTCTGTTTGCACGGATACGTCCGTTTAATATCAATACTGCTGTCAGACTCCTGATCCCGAGACCGGGCGATTTCTCTTTCCCGTCAGGGCATACGGCGGCTTCTTTTACCGCGGTTGCGGCGCTTTATTTTGCGGGAGAGAGGAAGCTGTGGAAACCGGCGTTGATCCTTGCGGTACTGATCGCCTTTTCCAGAATGTATTTGTATGTGCATTACCCCACGGATATTCTGGGTGGTATGGCAGTGGGAGTCATCGCCGGGTATGTGGGATGCCGTATGGTCAGATCCTGTGTGTAATGGGCAAAAGCCCGGGTGTATACGTCATGGAATTTATACATGATGGAACTTATATACCATGTAACGGACGAAATGCCGCGGGAAGCTTCATGCCGACAGCAGAGTGTTGTCCGGTGATAAGTTATCAGAATTTTAACAGGTATTGGAGTCCCAACGGTATCTGAAAAAGTTGGGAATTGCCCGGAACGATTTTCGGAAAGCTGCTTGATAAGCGGTCTGGAGATTTCGGGAGGATATGAGCATATGCTCTCGGAAGCTCAGACAGGCAAAATCGGGCTTCTGAAAAATAATGCAGCCGGAAAAGCAGAAGAATTGGCGAAACGCTTTCCGGAAAACCGCATTGCAGGCGGTCTGTAGATTTCGGGAGGATATGCGAATAAAGAGGAGGCTGCCGCAATGAAGACCGACAGACTGTATGCACTGACATTATATCTTCTGAATCACGGCAGGACGTCCGCTTCGGAGCTGGCGGAGCGTTTTGAGGTATCCGTCCGGACCATTCAGAGAGACATGGATGCATTGTCCCAGGCCGGGATTCCCGTCTATGCATTGACCGGTGTCAATGGGGGATATGAGATCTCCGATACTTTTAAAATGAATAATCAACTGGTATCCAGGGAGGATTTTGCCTGGATCGCAACGGCGTTAAAGGGGCTGAGAACCGTGGCGGACAGTTCACGGGCAGACGAGATCTCCGAGAAGATAAGAGCGGTCTCCGGCTGCGGCGATACGGGAATGATCCTGGATTTCTCCGTGCTGCGAGAGGGCGGCGACAAGCTGCTTGGAGCGTTACAGTCTGCTGTGTGCCATCGGAAAAAGGTGACATTTTCCTACACAAATAATAGAGGCGAGACAAGAGTTCATTGTGTGGAGCCTGTGGCGGTCATGTACAGGTGGTATTCCTGGTATATGCTGGCGTATCATGGGGAAACGGAAGATTACAGGACGTACAAGCTTGTCAGGATGGAGGATGCCCATGTCATGGAAGAGGGCTTTACCAAAGAACACAGGCCTGCGGAAGAGATTTTAAAAGAGAGTGATCATTCCTATAACAGCAGCCTTGTGACCACAAGGGTAAGGCTGCATTGCCATGGAAATGCGGTATACAGGATCAGAGAATATCTGAACGGGAAAGCGGTGGAAAACCGTGAGGACGGTTCCGCCATTATGGAGATCCATATCGTGGAAAGCGAACAGTGGTGGATCGGTGTTCTTTTGTCCCAGGGAAAGGACATAGAAGTACTGGAACCGGAATCCGTCAGAAACCGGATCGTGGAGACCGCGGAAGATATTATCTGCCGCCATTCAAAGTCAGTCAGGCTGCCGGCGCCATAATTTACTCAAATTTCGCACTTGAATAAGTGCCTGCTCACCAGGTGAATGACTATAATATATGTGCGAAACTTGAGCAATCTATGCGTTTTCGTTGGAATATTGCAGAAAAGCGGAACCGTGGAGGATATTTTAGAATCCTCCAATGTATCCATATTTAAAATTATCAATGATCCCCGCAAAATCATACGCATCCATAAGGAGCAGCTCCGATCTGTCAAATACCGCGCAGAGACCATGTTCGATAGATATCCGGTTATGCTCGAAAAAGGACAGTCCCAGAAACATCCGACCTTCAAAACTTCTGACCTCGATCAGAGGCTTCATCCCCAGATAGGGATGCAGTTCTTCCTTTCTCGAAATCGGGATCCTTTCCGATGTACAGGTCTCTTCATTCCAGACATCCAGATTTGTGTTCCTGCCATATTGAAGAAGCAGATGTTCCAGAAATTGGTCATATAACTGCTGAAAATGTTCCCTTGCGAAATCCGGCACATTAGAAAAATTTTCTGAATCCTTCTCGTACAGTCTGTAAAAAGCGGTCATTTTGACCGTGCCATAAAGTTCTGCCGACCATTCCACTTCGATCAGGCCTTCCTTTTCTCTTTCTGCAAATGCCATAGGATACTCCTTTGTGTAAAACGATCAATCTATAATACGGATTTGCATGGTTTCTGATGTTTGATCAATAATAACATCTTTCCTTGTATGGTGTCAATCCTGCCTTCGCCTGCTTATGCCCGCAGAATCAGGCCATGCGGTTAAAAGGTACCCGGAAAAGAGGGGGGATCGCTCGGAATGATTTCAGGAAAGCCGATTGATAAGCGGCCTGGGGATTCCGAGAGTCTATTATCTGAGGAAAGGCGGCAAAAAGCAGTCCATCTGGTGGAAAGCTTTCTATTTTACTGATCAGCGAACTATGACATACAGATGTCGGGGTTTGTGTGTTAGAGTGTGTTTGAAATGGAGGGACAAAATTATGGCAACTAATGTGTATGAGAAATTACCGGTTATGGAAAACGACAGATTTCTTCTGCGGGCGCTGGAGGGGGAACAGGATGCGGAGGATCTGCTGAAGGTCTACTCGGATGAAAAGGCGGTGCAGCTGTTCAATTCGGACAATTGTACCAATGATTTTCATTATGAGACATTGGAGCAGATGAAGGAAGCGATAACATTCTGGCAGTTTTCATATGATCACGGGTACTTTGTGAGATGGGTGGCAGAAGACAAAGGCAGCGGGGAGGCAGTGGGTACAATAGAATTATTCAACCGGCAGGCGCAGGATCATTTTAATAACTGCGGTCTGCTGAGACTGGATCTGAGAAGCGATCATGAGACGGAAGAATGTATCCTGAGTATTCTGGAACTGCTCATTCCCAATGTGAAAGAAATGTTTGGATGTGATATGATCGCAACCAAGGCAATTGCAGCCGCGGACAAACGCATCCGTGCATTGGAGAGACTGGGATTCCGACTGTCAGAGGAATGCCTTCTGGGGAAAGATGGGACAAGGTATGGATCTTATTATGAACTCTGATCCAGACTGCAGGCATGGACAATGGTCGCTTTTTTGAAAAGGGGAAGAACCGCCAGCACCGCTTGTCGATCAGTTACATAGCCCGCTATGCGCCTGATTGTCAAGTGGCACTGTGGAAGAAAAATCCTGCGGACTATCGGTAAGTTATTTTGTGACAGTTCCTAACGGGCTGATATCTGATCTTGTAAAGTTGTACAATTTATAAATGTAGTAGGAGGTGTAATGAGGTGGCCTTTGATTTCAAAAAGGAATACAAAAATATTTATATGCCGGGAAAGAAACCGGAGATTGTAGATGTACCGCGTATGAATTATATTGCAGTCAGGGGACAGGGAAATCCCAATCTGGAAGGCGGAGAATACCAACAGGCGATCGGCATCCTGTATGGAGTGGCATACACTTTGAAAATGAGTCATAAAACAGACTACAAAATAGAGGGCTTTTTTGAGTATGTGGTACCGCCTCTGGAGGGTTTGTGGTGGCAGGAGGATACGGATGGCGTGGATCATGGGAATAAGGATGCTTTTCACTGGATTTCCCTGATCCGTCTGCCGGACTTTGTGACCCGGGAAGATTTTCACTGGGCAGTGGCTGCGGCGGCGAAAAAGAAGGGGACGGACTGTTCCAAAGCGGAGTTTCTGACGGTGGAAGAGGGCCTGTGTGTGCAGATCATGCACACGGGTCCCTTTGACAGGGAGCCCCGGACAGTGGCGTTAATGGATGCTTTCATCAAAGAGCGGGGATATGTGAATGATATCACCGAAAACCGCCTGCATCATGAAATTTATCTGTCAGACACAAAGAAAACAGCTCCGGAGAAATGGAAGACCGTGATCCGGCATCCGGTCAAAGTGTGCGCCGACACAAAATTCCGGTGATGTTTTCCGGAAGAACGCGCAGCGGATCAACAGGGCAATTCTCCTGATTTCCTCGGGGCCATGCAGGGATGAAAATGCCCTGTGACGGTGGGAGCGGCAGTTGATAGGGGAAGCGCTTTACATGGATTTTACAATTTCAGGATAGCAGATTTGAGATTCCTGTTGTATGATGGTTGTGTGATCAGAGAGAAGAAGTCAGGCAGAGTCAGGTCGGTTTACTGGCTTTTGAAGATGCTGTTACGTGTAACACAGTGCGGAGTCTGACAGGAAAGGAACAGAGAATGATTTTTTGTGTGGAAGACGATCAGGCGATCAGGGATCTGATGATATATACTCTGAATTCCGCGGGATTTGAGGCAAGAGGATTTTCGGACGGTACAGAACTGTTCCGGACTCTGGGGGAAGAGGAGCCTGAACTTATCATGCTTGATATCATGCTGCCCGGTGAAGATGGCATTTCCATATTAAAGCGGCTGCGCGGCAGTGCCGACACGGCGGAAGTCCCGGTGATCATGGCCACCGCCAGAGGCACGGAATATGACAAAGTGATCGGCCTTGATCTGGGGGCGGATGACTATCTCGTGAAGCCCTTTGGAATGATGGAAATGATATCCCGCGTGAAGGCGGTGCTGCGTCGGAGCAGACATAGGGATACTCCGAAAATATTGCGAGTGGGGTGTCTGGAACTGAACATGGGGGAATACTCTGTTTCCGCCTATGGGGAACGGATGGAACTTACCTTAAAAGAGTACGAGTTGTTAAAGCTGTTTATGGAAAATCCCCGCAGAGTGTTTACCAGGGAGCAGCTTCTGCATAATGTCTGGGATTCCGGATATATGGGCGAGACACGCACTGTGGATGTCCATATCGGTACGCTGCGCTCCAAATTGGGCGTTTATGGAGATTATATAGAGACGGTTCGCGGCGTGGGGTACCGGATGGAGGCACGGTTATGACAAAACGGATATTCCAATCCATTTGTATTGCGGTTTTCAGTGTTTTTTTTGCATCCGCCATTCTGTTCATGGGGGTGCTTTATGAGTACTTTTCGCGGATTCAGCATGATCAGCTGGATATGCAGACCAGTCTTGCGGCCCAGGGAGTGACGAACGGGGGAATGGAATATTTCCAGGGACTTGATGTCAAAGATTACCGCATGACCTGGATCGCGGAAGACGGTACCGTGCTCTATGACAGCAGATCGGATTCCGTCGGAATGGAAAATCATCTGGAACGGGAAGAGATCCGACAGGCTTTTTCAGAGGGCATGGGTGAAAGTTCACGTTATTCTGTCACCCTTCTGGAACGTTCCCTTTATTGTGCGCAGCGTCTTCCGGACGGTACGGTGCTGCGTCTTTCCGTGGCACAGAACACTCTGTTGACATTGCTTCTGGGAATGTTCCAGCCGATCTGTATTATTTTTACCATAGCAATGGGGTTGTCGCTGGTATTGGCATTCCGTCTGTCCAGGGGAATTGTGAAGCCGCTCAATGAACTGAACCTGGATGAGCCGTTGGACAACAAGGGATACGATGAACTGGCGCCATTGCTGCAACGGATCGCGGCCCAGCAGCGGCAGATCAGGCGGCAAAGGGACGAACTGCGGCAAAGGCAGAGCGAGTTTGAGACAGTGACCACAGGCATGGCGGAGGGAATTGTCCTTCTCAATGAGAAGAAGATCATTTTAAGCATGAATTCGTCGGCGGCACGGCTTTTTGGAACGGACGATTCCTGCGTGGG
>CAMWWF010000098.1 GCA_947177885.1 uncultured Lachnospiraceae bacterium | reverse complement strand
CAACCGAAAAGGCAGGTCGGGGAAAACTCCGGTAGGGTGGCAACCGCAAAGGGAGAACGGGAAAGTTCCGGTAGGCTGTCAGAAAAAGAAGAGGAGGTATGGATTATGAAGCTTGTATTTGTGGGTGCGGATCACGAGGTAACGGGAAGCTGTCATTATCTGGAGGCAGGCGGAAAGCACATGCTGGTGGATTACGGAATGGAGCAGGGGGCGAATATCTTTGAGAATGTTCCCCTTCCGGTGGAGGAAGCCAAGATAGATTATGTGTTCCTGACCCATGCCCATGTGGATCATTCCGGTTTACTTCCCTTATTGTATGCCAGAGGATTCAGGGGGCAGGTATTTATGACGGAGGCCACGGCGGATCTGTGCAGTATCATGCTCCGTGACTGCGCCCACATTCAGATGATGGAGGCTGAGTGGAAGAACCGGAAGGCGAAGAGAAGCGAATCGGTGGCGGCGGCAGAGCCTCTGTATACCATGGAGGACGCGGACGGCATTATCAAGAGGATCGTGTCCTGCCATTATGATGCCATGGTGGAGGTGTGCGAGGGAGTAAAGATCCGTTTTACGGATATCGGTCATCTGTTGGGCTCGGCCAGTATTGAGGTGTGGCTGACGGAGGATGGGCGGACGAAGAAGATCGTGTTCTCCGGGGATATCGGAAATAAGGAGCAGCCTCTTTTAAAGGATCCCATGTATACGAAAGAGGCGGATTATGTGGTCATGGAATCCACTTACGGCAACCGGCTTCATTCTGCGGGGCATCCCGACTTTGTGGGAGAGCTGGCTTCCATTTTAAAGGAGACCTTTGACAGAGGCGGTAATGTGGTGATCCCTTCCTTTGCCGTGGGCCGTACCCAGGAGATGCTTTACTTCCTGCGGAAGATCAAGGTGGGGCGGATGGTGGAAGGGCATGAGAACTTCCCGGTGTATGTGGACAGTCCTCTGGCTGTGGAGGCCACACAGATCTTTCAGGAAAACCGCAATGAATGCTTTGACGAGGATTCCATGGAGCTGGTGAGGGAGGGGATCAATCCCATTGCCTTTGCGGGATTGAAGCTTACGATCACCAGTGAGGAGTCCAAGGAGATCAATTTCATTGAAACGCCCAAGGTTATCATCTCAGCATCCGGTATGTGCGAGGCGGGGCGTATCAGGCATCATTTAAAGCATAATCTCTGGAGACCGGAGAGTACTGTCCTGTTTGTGGGTTATCAGGCCGTGGGTACGCTGGGCAGGGCGATCATCGAGGGCGCGGATGAAGTGCGGCTGTTTGGAGAGCCGATCCAGGTGAGGGCCCAGATCAGGCAGCTGGTGGGCATGAGCGGCCATGCGGACAAGGACGGCCTGCTTGACTGGCTTGGGGGCTTTGAGGAAAAGCCGAAAAAGGTGTTTGTGGTACACGGCGAGGACAGTGTGTGCATGCAGTTTACGGAGTGCCTGAAAACGGAGTACGGACAGCGCGCCTATGCGCCTTACAGCGGTACGGTATTCAATCTGCTTTCCAACCAGTTCGAGTATGAGGCGGAGCCTGTGCCTGTCAGGAAGACGGCCAAAGTGGTATCCGGCGTTTTCGCAAGGCTCCTGGCGGCAGCGCAGAGACTGTTGGCGCTGGTGCAGAAGAGCGACGGCCTTGCTCACAAAGACATGGCCAAATTTGCGAGCCAGATCAACTCGCTGTGTGATAAATGGCAGGTATAAAGGTCGGAAAGAAAGGAATTGAGCATATGCAGACGATCATTGTACTGTTAAATCCAGGCGAACTGGAAAATCCGGATATGGACCTGTGCTATTGTGTTCCGGACCGCATTGAGGAGGTGTCCGACTCTGTGATCCAAAGCAACGGCTATGACTTTATAGACACGGAAGAGGGTCAGCCGGGCCCGCTGATGGGAATCTGGCTTCAGACGGAGAATGCAGGTGAGAGCTGGCCTGTGATCAGCCTGTTATGCCTCGGTCTGGCAGGCGGTATCCCGTTGCGCCTTACAGATGTGGTTCTGCGTTCCACTTTGCGATCTGCCGTGCCCTAATTAGGTCACCGTAGCCCCGCTGCGCCTGCCTAATGGGATTCTGCATCCCACAGGGTGCGGAGCATTCCGGGTCAGGTATTTTTAAACATGCTCTGATACTACAGTGAACGATCCAAATAGTGTCTCTTGAAATGGAAGATGAGCATGCTTCAGGATTGTGCGCTGTAGTATATGCAGGAGAGATGCTGAGAGACTCTTTCTTATGTTGGGAGGAATGAACGGTATGAATATCATTGTTGCAGTGGACAATAACTGGGCGATCGGCAGCAGGAACAAGCTTCTTGTCAGTATCCCCAGAGACCAGAAGCATTTCAGGGAAGAGACTACCGGCAAGGTGATCGTGTTGGGACGGAAGACCCTGGAAACCTTTCCCCAGGGACAGCCTCTGCAGAACCGGACGAATATCATTCTTTCCGGAGATGAGAGTTACCGGGTAAAGGACGCCGTGGTAGTGCATTCCATGGAAGAGTTGATGGAAGAGCTGAAAAAGTATGCCTCAGAGGATGTCTATATTGTGGGAGGGGAGAGCGTTTACCGACAGCTGCTCCCGTACTGCGACACGGCCCACGTGACGAAAATAGACCATGCATACGAGGCGGACAGTCATTTCCCTGATCTGGATAATGATCCTGAGTGGGAGGTCACGGCGGACAGCGAGGAACAGACTTATTTTGACATAGCTTATACTTTTTTGAAATACGAACGTAAATACAGGCAATAGTATTATAGACCAATGATCTACAGCCTGGCAGGTAGGAGGGAAAACCGGAAATAAAGAAAACGTTGACTTTTCGGCAGAAAAGTATAATAATGTTTACCATAAATACGAATACCAGTCTAAGGAAAGAAGGTAATACCAATGGAGAAGAAAAATATTGATTGGAGTAATCTTGGTTTTGGATACGTTCAGACGGATTACCGATATGTATCCAATTTTAAGAACGGTGCGTGGGACGAGGGCAGCCTCACTGAGGATGCCAACATAGTGCTGAACGAATGCGCCGGTGTCCTGCAGTATGCACAGACGATCTTTGAAGGATTAAAGGCATATACCACGGATGACGGACACATTGTTACCTTCCGCCCTGACCTGAATGCGGAGCGTATGGAAGCGTCCGCGGTAAGACTGGAGATGCCCGTTTTTCCCAGGGAGCGTTTTGTGGATGCCGTGACGAAGGTGGTGGAGGCCAATGCGGCTTATGTTCCTCCCTACGGCAGCGGTGCGACCCTATATCTGCGACCCTATATGTTTGGTTCCAACCCTGTGATCGGGGTAAAACCTGCGGACGAGTACCAGTTCCGCGTTTTCTGCACCCCCGTAGGCCCTTACTTTAAGGGCGGTGTAAAGCCTCTGACCATCCGTGTCAGCGACTTCGACCGTGCCGCGCCTCACGGAACAGGCCATATCAAGGCGGGACTGAATTATGCCATGAGCCTGCATGCCATTGTGAGCGCCCATGCGGAGGGCTTTGACGAGAATATGTACCTTGATCCCGGCACACGTACCAAGGTGGAGGAGACCGGCGGCGCCAATTTCCTGTTTGTCACTAAGGACAATAAGGTAGTCACCCCCAAGTCCGACAGTATCCTTCCTTCCATCACCCGCCGCTCTCTGGTGTATGTGGCAAAGGAGTATCTGGGCCTTGAGGTGGAGGAGAGAGAGGTCCTTCTGGAAGAGGTAAAGGACTTTGCGGAGTGCGGTCTCTGCGGTACGGCGGCTGTGATCTCTCCGGTGGGTAAGATTGTTGACCACGGCAGAGAGATCTGCCTGCCCAGCGGCATGACCGAGATGGGACCTGTCACCAGAAAGCTGTACGATACCCTGACCGGTATCCAGATGGGCAGGATCGAGGCTCCCGAGGGCTGGATACATGTGATCCGGTAAAGAGGAAAATCTTTTGGACAAACTGTGCCACTGTGATCCGGTATCTGAGTGATCCGGGGGCAGAATAAGAAATGAAAAAGTTACTACCATTAGTACATGAGATTGGGAATTACAGCGGATTTTTAAGAATGATATTTGTGATATCATATTGCTATGTGGTTTACTAAAATATCTGTATAACATGACGGACATCACTTATGTTAATCCCTTTTTCTGTTCTATTGCAGTCTTATGATGTTCTGTAGTCAAACGATTGTGTCATCGGATCCTGTCTTCAGCTTCACACCGTTTCGGTGAACCATATTGTGTAGTGTTTTCCGCTACATGGCGGGCGGTCCGTATGACGTAAGCAAAAGTTTCGGCTGTCAGGGTGGTGTCGTCGGTAATGGCGCCATGCCTGACTGGCCGCCGCATATGTTTTGCTTTCTGCCGGGGTATGGCTCGGCAGAAAAATCTTTCAGCAGGTCGAAATCTGCACATCTGTAACGAATCGTTAATTTATCCTGACCGAAACCGATCTTTGGGAACTGTTCAGAAATTATTTGTGACAAGGACGCCGTATAAATGTTCCGATGCCGCAGACGGACATTCGGATAAGTCATTGTCATGAGCTATTTATCAACTGTTTCTTATATGAGAAAAACGAAGGGCCCCTGAGGCACAAGGCCTTTATGCATCAACAGGTGCGCCGTAGGGAATAAATAAAACTTAGAATGGGTAATATAGGAAGCGTGAAATGCAGGAAGCATTTTGCAGCATGACAGTGAGGAAGAATATTACCCATGGACAGCAAATACCAGAATGTTTTGCGTAGATTGAAGGAAGAGCGTGAGAAACTGAATCTGACCCAGAGACTGCTTTGTTATCGGATGAAAATGCTGCAAAGTCATTACAGCAGGGCGGAGTCCGGGAGTAAGCGCTTTTCGTACTATGAGATAAAGGGATTGTGTACTTCTGATGTCGATGTCCTCTATGTGTTTACCGGCAAAAAGGCATCGGAGGGAGAGGAATTATCGGAACTGCAGGAATGTGGATGCGAGGAGCTCATGTGTTATCTGAACACACTGTATGTGCTGGCGAAAGCTGTAAAGTCTTTCGGCGGCGAGAACTCTGCCTTTGGGACGATCCGGAAGCAGCTGGAGTATATACAGAGCGGGAGCGGAAGTACCGGGGCGAAAAACAATATTTTCTATTATGTAAGGATACAGAGAGACTATACGCAGCAGAAGATGGCGGATCTGCTCGGGGTCGATATCAAAAAGCTGCGTGAATTGGAAAACGGAAGGATATTGCCGGACAGTGAGATGATCTGGAAAATGTATGATCTGTTTCAGGTATCGCCGGCATTTATCCTGGAAGATACAAAGGGATTGTGGAATGAACTGAAATATGCCCTGGATCTGCTGGAGGACGATGACAGAAAAATCGTGATCCGGATCCTGACAGACATGCACAGATTACTGAAGCACTGACCCGACAGATGGGAGACCGATACCGCGCCCCAATTTGGTCAATGTAGCCCCGCTACGCCTCCCCAATTGGGTCTTACATCCCACAAAGTGTGAAGCACACCCCGGAGAAAATATTTTTCAAACACGCTCTAAGGAACAAGCGGTAGTGACATGCGGAACTATTGACGGTTTATTAATCCTTGTCGAAAATTGTAAAATTTTGTCAAACGGAGGATCAATATGTCAGATAGGTATGTCGGAGAACGAATCAGGGAATTAAGGGAAATTCAATGTTATACGAGGGAAGCGCTGGCGGAAAAGGTGGATATTTCTCCCAAGTTTCTCTATGAGATAGAGACAGGAAAAAAGGGATTTTCGGCAGATGTATTATGCAGATTATCCAAAGCCCTGTCGGTAAGCTGTGATTATATCATGCTGGGGGAGGATGTGTCCAGTCCGGGCTCGGAGCGGATCATCTCTGTGCTGGAGACATTGGGGCATCAGCAGGTGAGCAGAATACAGAATGTGCTCCTGCTGCTCTCTGATATGTGCCAGTCCTTTTGAGGTTCGCCGCTCTGCGGGCGTGCGCCGGGAGCGGACTGCGGATATCGGGAAGGAATGTTATAAAGATCGGGGATAACTGTTCAGGTTAATGATTCAAACACTCAATTTTCGCCGGGAAATGCCGATATAGTTTACAGACACAGGGAAGTGTCCAATAAACCATAAGGAAGTGGTAATATGAGACTGATTGAAGCACAGCAGGCATATCGTGCCCAGAGACAGGAGCTTATCGACCAGAGAAGGGATCTGTTGAAGCGTCAGAAGGCATTGGAACAGAAGATGAATGTCACGGTCAACGGGAGGGAATTGTTCGCGGAGGAAGCGGCCACCCTTGAGCTTTCCATCAATGCGAACAAAGAGAAATTTGACGAAAACCTGGAGGTTCTGGACAGACTGGCGGAGCAGGAGTGCGCGGTGTGGAACGCGGAGGTCTGCAGGCAGCAGAACGATGTCATGAGCGACGCCGCCATGGATATGGCTAAAATCATGGAGGTGGCAAGACGCATTTCCACGGGCGGCAGAGTGCCCGCTTCGGATGAGCGGAAGCTGATGGATTACAGCATGGAACTGTATATGTCGGCAAAGAATCTGGCCATGCTGAAGGAGATGGAAAAGAAAAGGAAGGAATATGATTCTCTCTGGGAGGATGAGGACGAAGCGCAGGCGGAGTACGATCCTCAGGGCAAGGCGGAAAATTCCGAGGTCGATATCGCGCTGCCGGAAGGAATCGAACCGATCGCCGCAGGAGAGGCAGAGGTATAAGCGAGAGTTTCAAAGAGATATTCACAGAGCGGGGCATGCAGGATGCATGGCCCGCTGATTCTGATTCTGTCGCGTCTTGTAAAAATCCCGGAATCTGTGTTAGAATTAGGTACGGTAAGCTTGTGACATCAGAGGCTGTATGGAGATAAGTATGGAAGTATACTTCCGTACCATTGTCATGCATATTGAATTGAGTGTCCGCCGGTGCGGACATGGGGTGAAAAAATGATATTTGAATATAATAAAGGCAACAATAGACGAAAATTTGGTCGAGGGATGACGGCGCTGGCGCTGGCGGCAATTCTGGGACTGACCGGGTTGGCCGCCTGCGGAGATGACGGAAGCGGTACAAAGGTGGTGTTCACCACCGGTTTTGACAGGGATGAGGTGTTCCGCATCGGAAATGCCTCCTGCTCCACGGCGGAAGTCATGATATACCTGACCACCACGCAGAATCAGTACGAGAGTGTCTATGGCTCCGAGGTGTGGAATATAGCCCTGGACGGAACGACGCTGGAGGAGAATGTGAAGGAGACGGTGCTTGCCAAGATAGCCCAGATCAAGACCATGTATCTGCTGGCGCAGAGCAAGGAGGTTACTCTGGACGAGCAGGAGCAGGAGAAAGTGAGCCAGGCATCGGAAAAATTTTTTCAGAGTTTAAATGACAGGGAAAAGAAACTGATGGGGGCGGACTTAAAGACGATCCGGCAGCTGTACACGGAGTATGCCCTTGCGGATAAGGTGTATCAATACATTATTCAGGATGTCAATCCGGAGATCAGCGATGACGAGGCCAGAACGATCACGGTACAGCATATACTGATCCGTACCTATACCACGGACGGGGCGGGCAGCAGGGTGGCTCTGCCGGAGAACCAGAAGAAGGCGGTCTATGAGAAAGCTCTTGAGATCAGAGAACTGGCGGTAAACGGTGAAAATGATTTTGTGGATCTGGCGTCCCGCTACAGCGAAGATTCCACTATCACTTATTCTTTTGGAAAGGGAGAGATGGATGCCGCTTTTGAACAGGCGGCCTTTGGGCTGGAAACCAATGAGATCAGCCAGGTCATCGAGAGCGAGAGCGGTTATCATATCATTAAGTGTCTCAATACCTTCGACAGGGAGCAGACGGATATCAGCAAACAGGAGATCGTGGAGGAGCGCCGCAGAGAAGTCTTCGGGCAGGAGTATGATGAATTTGTGGATACTCTGGTCAGAAATCTGAATACCAGGCTTTGGGAGGAGATTACACTGATCCGCGATCCGGAGGTGACCACCACCGCCTTTTTTGAAATCTATGCGGAATACTTTGCCCGGTAAACTACAGTTCATAAAATTTTTAGAATTGCGGGAATGCCCGAAAACAGGGCGTTTCAGCCAAATTATTAGCACTCGTTTAAAATGAGTGCTAATTTTGCCTTGACTTTTATTTATGACCGTTTTAAACTTGTCTTTAGTGAGGAACGGTTTTGAGGAGCGGATTCCGCGAAATTGTTTCCGGATATGGGAAAACCGAAGGTTTGATAAAGAATTATGAGTAAGAAAGGAATGTGGTAAGATGGCAGCAAAGAGCGGCAGTTTATCAATTAACAGTGAAAACATTTTTCCGATCATCAAGAAGTGGCTTTATTCGGATCACGACATTTTCTACAGGGAGTTGATCTCCAACGGATGTGATGCGGTGACCAAGCTGAAAAAGCTGGATGTGATGGGTGAGTATACTCTGCCCGAAGGTTATAAGGCCCGGGTGGATGTGGTGGTCAATCCGGAGCAGAAGACTCTGACGTTCAGCGATAACGGCCTGGGAATGACAGAGGAAGAGGTGGAGGAATATATCAACCAGATCGCCTTTTCGGGAGCGGCTGATTTCATTGAGAAATACAAGGACAAGAGCAGTTCTGATCAGATCATCGGTCATTTCGGTCTGGGATTTTATTCTGCCTTTATGGTTGCGGACGAGGTGCATATCGATACATTGTCTTTCAAGGAGGGTGCAAAACCTGTTCACTGGGAATGCGACGGCGGCACGGAGTTCTCCATGGAGGATGGCGACAGGCAGGAGGTCGGAACTACCATCACTCTGTTCCTGAATGAAGACTGTCTGGAGTTCTGCAACGAATACAAAGCCCGCGAGGTGATCAGGAAGTATTGTTCCTTCATGCCGACGGAAATCTATCTGTCCAAGGCTGACACCAAGGAAACCCAGATCATCAAGGCGGATGAACTACAGGAGGGAGATGTGGTCCTGGAGGAGATCCATCCCGAGGAGAAGACCGGAGAGGACGGGACTGTTACCACAGAGGGCGAGGAGAAGCTTAAGATCCGGAAGCGTCCGGAGCTTTTAAACGAGACCGCTCCGCTGTGGACAAAGCATCCGAATGACTGTACGAGGGAGGAATATCTGGAATTTTACCGCAAGGTATTTCAGGATTACAAGGAGCCTTTGTTCTGGATCCATTTGAATATGGATTATCCTTTTAACCTGAAAGGTATTCTGTATTTCCCCAAGATCAATATGGAATACGAATCCATTGAAGGTACCATCAAGCTGTATAACAATCAGGTATTTATCGCGGATAATATCAAGGAGGTCATTCCGGAGTTCCTGCTGCTGTTAAAG
>CAMWWF010000097.1 GCA_947177885.1 uncultured Lachnospiraceae bacterium | reverse complement strand
GCCACATATATATCTGTTGTTGGGATTCGGATGGAAGCAGGCTCTGGGAGACGGAACTGGAAGGTCTGCGTTCCGACGAGGAAGGTGCGGAGTGGATCTACATCAGCGCTCTGATCCCCGGAAAGAACGGCGGCCTGAAGCTTCTGCTGAACTGTGAGAATATGTACCGGATGGATGTAAGCGATGCAGGTGAAATTTCCGAAAGAGAACAACTGTCCGAGGAAACCGGCAAGGTGCTCGGCAACAGACAGAATACGATGGTGCGGGAAGACGGTACCATGGTGATCATCTATTCGGATGAAAACGACTGGACCAAGTCGTATATAGCCACCTATGATCCCGAGTCGGATACACTGGGGGAATCTTCCGAGATGCCTGCGTCCTTTGGATGGAACGGTTACGGTTCCCTGAATGTGGGGATGGCGAGCGACCTGATCTTTACCATGAGCGACGGTGTATACATTTTTAATAAGGGAGATGAAGCTGTCACGAAGAAGATGGATTTTGTCAACTCTGATGTGAACATTTCCAATTTTGTCAGTCTGGTGGAAGTGGATAAGGACAGTTTCGTCGGCATTTTTTATGAGAACTACGGGGATGATATGAAGGCGGCGGTGTTTACCTACAGGGATCCTGCGGATATTCCGGATAAATCTGTGGTGGTGCTCGCGGGGAACTGGGTGGATAATGCCATCCGTCAGAGAGCCGTAGCGTTCAACAGGGCCAGCGATACATACAGGATCGTGATCAGGGAATATGGCTCCTACAACAGTTATGATGATTATAATGCAGGTTTTACAAGACTGAATAACGATATCGTTACAGGCGGTATGCCCGACATTCTGCTTGCGGAGAACCTGCCGATCGAGAATTACATTTCAAAGGGACTCATTGCGGATGTCGGCAAGTTGATAGAGGAGGATCCGGAGCTGTCCCAGGTGGAGTTTTTGCAGAATGTTTTCGACGCTTACTCTGTAGACGGTAAATTGTACTATGTGGTGCCCAATTTCAGCGTCAACACCATGATTGCCAAAACTTCCCTGGTGGGAGATAAGACCGGGTGGACTCTGGAAGAGATGCAGCAGACGGTTGCGTCCATGGGAGAGGGTGCCCAGGCCATCGGTGAGCTTACAAGAGAGGGGTTTATGAACACGGCAATGCAGTATTGCGGCAATGATTTCATCGACGTGACAACGGGAAAATGTTCTTTCAATACTGAGAATTTTATCAGTATGATGGAGTATGCGAAGACTCTGCCCGAAGAGCTCGACTGGGAGAATATGTATAACGACAATTACTGGATGACCTATGAGTCACAGTACCGTGAGAATAGAACTCTCCTGATGCAGCTGTATATCAGCAGTATGGATAATCTGAAGTATTCGCTGAACGGTAATTTCGGTGAGCCTGTCACTTTTATAGGCTTCCCCACAGAGAGCGGCAAGGGCTCCTACATCAGCGCAAATCAGTCCTTTGTGCTTTCCGCCAAGTCGGCCAATCTGGAGGGGGCATGGGAGTTCTTGCGTTACTATCTGACAGATGAGTACCAGAACGAGATAGAATGGGGATTGTCGGTCAATAAGCAGATATTTATGGAGCGGGCGCAGAGAGCGACCCAGAAGCCTACCTATACGGACGAGAACGGTAACGAGGTGGAATATGAGGAGACCTTCTATATCAACGGGGAGGATATTCCTCTGGATCCCCTTTCCCAGGAACAGGTAGACCAGATCACAGACTTCATTATGTCCGTGGACAGAGCGTATTATTATAATGAGAGTGTGCTGAACATCATAAACGAGGAGATGGGAGCATTCTACACGGGACAGAAGAACGCACAGGATGTGGCGAATGTCATTCAGAGCAGAGCGCAGATCTATGTGGATGAGAACCGTTAAAAATATGCAAAGGTTTCCAGGCTATACATGACAGGCATTGATCCACTGATTCCCGTATGGCTTCCATACCCGTAACTTGATGTGGAGAATTGGTTGTATCGGCCTGATCGGTATGACTGAAAATGTGACAGATCTTAAACTGAAAAACGCCAGGCAAACAGAGCATGTCTGGCGTTTTTTAGTACGCTTGGTATGGGCACAATCTAATGAGGCATTTTGCCGGATCTGGCAGTGATGCGCTGAGAGAACCGGTTTGTTGCCGGCGGCATGACAGTAGTGAAGGCGGAGATCATGGATCGGCATGGGAGTATGAATGTGGATTAAAGTGTGACGGGGATTCCCTGTTTCTGCAGATGGTTTTCCAGAGTCAGTTCGTGGCCGTGTTCTTTGAGCCAGTTTTTGCAGAGCTTATAGTCCGGCATGACGGAGGCCACCATATTCCAGAAATCTTTGGAATGGTTCATGTGGGTCAGGTGGCATAGCTCATGTACTACCACATAGTCAAGTACTTTAGGCGGAGCGAAGATCAGCCGGTAGTTAAAGGACAGAGTGCCCCGGGAGGAGCAGCTGCCCCAGCGGGTCTTCTGGTCGCGGATCGTGATGGAGGTGTAGCGGCCTCCCGTAATGGAATGATAATAAGCCGTCCGGGCTTCAAATTTCGCCCGGGCGGCGCTTTTATATCTTTTTTCCAGTGTCTGCAGGCGCTTTGTCTCCGCCTCTGTGAGATAGATGATGTTTTTGGGGTCTGCCATACCTGCTATTTACCGTCCTTTGTGCTTAAAATCATGTTCCACGAATTCGCGCAGTCTTTCTTTCAGTCCGTCCACATACTGGTCGGACTGAAATATCTCCCGAAATTCCTGTTTGCTCACCCAACGGAAAGCAATGGTCTCTCCTTTTTGGAGTTTTATATGGTCTTTCGGAATATCGGTCAGGCAGAAATAGCCATGATAGATGGAGGTATCCGATACATTATGGTACAGATTCTTCAAAGCATCCGCTGTGATCCCTGTCTCCTCCAACAGTTCCCGCCTGGCTCCGTCCATAATGGTTTCTCCTTTGAGCACGGAACCGCCGGCGCCGCTTTCCCAGAAACCGGGATAGGTGGGTTTGCCAAAATCTCTCTGCATCAGAAGAATATCTCCATCCTTATGCATGACAAAAACTTCTGCAACCGCATGCCTCAATCCCTCCGGTATTTTTTCGCCCCGGACCAGGTCGCATCCGGCCGGTGTGCCGTCCGGATAATAAGCATCCCATAATTCCATATATTCCTTCAACCTCTTTCAAAATGTATCTGCCGGATTCGGATTTACTGTGCCGCCTCCGGAGTCGCCTGGGTGAACTGCGCCATGTAGAGCTTGTAGTAAGCTCCCTTTTTCTTCATCAGTTCCCTTGCGCTTCCTTCCTCCAGAATCCCTTTGTTGTCAATAACAAAAATACGGTCAGCCTTCTGTATGGTAGAGAGCCTGTGGGCGATGACAAAGGAGGTGCGTCCTGCCAGTAGCGCTTCAATGCCGTTCTGCACCAGTACCTCCGTCTTGGTGTCTATGCTGGAGGTGGCTTCATCCAGGATCAGGATACCGGGCATGGAGACAAAGGTTCTGGCAAATGCCAGCAGCTGTTTCTGGCCCACGGACAGACCGCCGCCCCGCTCCGAAAGCTCCGTGTCGTAGCCCTTTTCCAGCTTCATGATAAAGTCGTGGGCATTGACGGCTCTGGCGGCGGCAATGCACTCCTCGTCGGTGGCATCCAGCCTGCCATAGCGGATATTCTCCATCACCGTTCCCGTGAAGAGGAAATTGTCCTGGGTCATGATACCCATCTGGGAGCGGAGAGAGTTCAGGGTCACTTCCTGCACATCCTGCCCGTCTATGCGCACATGTCCTCTGGTAGCATTATAAAACCTGCTGATCAGATTGACAATAGTTGTTTTTCCCGCGCCGGTGGGACCCACCAGAGCGATGGTCTCGCCGGGTTTAATGCGGAAGGAGACATCTTCCAGCACCATAATGTCGGGAGCGTCCGAGTAGGCGAAGGAAACCCGGTCGAATATCACTTCGCCTTTTATGGAAGAAAGTTCTCCTGTGGCATGTTCATCCGTGATCTCCGAAGGAGTGTCCAGAACTTCAAAGACACGCTCCGCAGCCGCCAGATTGGTGATCAGCTGTTTGTAGAAATCGCTGAGGTTCATAATGGGATGCCAGAACATGCCGATGTAGCTTCCGAAAGCCAGCAGTGTTCCCACGGATACCTTATCCGTTCCCAGTATCACGATCCCCGTAAAGTAGAGGGCGGCAGTGCTGAAACCCCAGCAGAAGTCGATGACGGAGCCGATGGCATCGTTGATGCGGCAGGCACTGACAAAGGCCTTTCTGTGCTCCTCCGTGAGCTGGTAAAAGGTGTCATCCGTTTCTTTTTCCGCATGGAAGCTCTGGATGATGCGCATACCGGAGAGATCCTCATGGACGAAAGCGTTCATATTGGAGGCCTTCTTCCGGAAAAGCTGCCATCTGCTGTGCGATTTTGTCTGGATATACCAGACCCCTGCCCCCAGAAGGGGCAGCGTACACAGGGAAGCCGCCGTCAGCGCCGGGCTCTTCGCCAGCATGATGAGGATCACCGCGCTGATAGTGATAAAGTCGGGGATCAGGGTGGTCACACAGTTTCCCAGCACGTCCTTTAAGGAGTTGACATCTCCGATGATGCGGGAGAGGATCTTACCCGTAGGACGGCTGTCAAAAAAGTGAAAGTCCAATGTCTGTATGTGCGTGTAAAGCTCCTGTCGGATGGTCATGAGGATGCTGTTGCACACACGGTTCATGATATGCATCCGCAGCTTGGTAAACAGTACCATTCCCACGTTCAGTCCCAGTGCGAACAGGATCAGCCGTACCAGACCCGGAAAATCTCCTGTGCCGATATGACTGTCAATGGCGGTTTCCACGAACAGCGGGTTCATCAGGGACACGCCCACACAGAACAGCATGATACAGAGCACCAGAAGGATCTCTTTTTTATAGGCGAGGAGATAGGAGAACAGCCGCAGAAGGGTTTTTACCTTTCCCTGTTCCACGGTGCGCTCGTCTTCTTTGAAGGAATTAATCGGCATAAATGGCACCTCCCATCTGTAATTGATATGTTTCGTAGTAAAGCCCCTTTTGGGCCAACAGTTCTTTATGAGTTCCCCTTTCCGCGATCCGGCCGTTTTCCAGGAACAGTATTTCGTCCGCGTGGCACACGGCGCTGATCCGGTGGGCGATGATGATCTTGGTGGTGTCCGGCAGCTCGTTCAGGGTCTGCTGGATGGCGGCTTCCGTCTCCATATCCAGGGCGGAGGTGGAGTCGTCCATGACAAGAATGGGATTCCGCTTTGCCAGGGCGCGGGCGATGCTGATGCGCTGTTTCTGACCTCCGGAGAGTCCCACGCCGCGCTCGCCGATGACGGTGTCATAACCGGATTCTAGCTTTTCGATAAATTCCGATGCCTGTGCCGCCTGAGAGGCTGTCTTCACCAGTTCAAAGTCGGTGACCGCCTGCTTTCCCAGACGCACGTTGTCGGAGATGGTATCGGAGAACAGGAACACATCCTGGGTCACCACGGAAATATTTTCCCGAAGCTGCCCCAGGGACAGTCTGCGGATATCCGTGCCGTCCAGAAGAATGCGTCCTGACCTGCAGTCGTAAAGTCTCTGCAGAAGCTGTACCATGGAGGTCTTTCCGGAACCGGTGGCGCCCATGATGCCCAGAGTGGCGCCGGGAGACACATGAAAGCTGATATCCCTTAAGATTTCCGTGTTGTCACGTCGGAAGCTTACCTGTTCAAAGGAAATTTCACCCTTTACACAGGGCAGAAGCTTCGGTGCTTCCGTCTCCCGGATGGTGGGTGTTTCGGCGTAGATTTTCTTCAGCTTGCGGTTGGAGGCCACAGCGGAAGAGAAGCTGTTGGTGAGCCATCCCAGCATTTCCATGGGCCAGACAATGTTGTTGGAGTATTCCACAAAGGCCCCCAGGGAACCCAGGGTGAAAGGGACTCCCCCTACCGTCTCGCCCTGCATCACCATCACGCCTCCCACAAGGAGGACGATGAGGGGCAGCAGCTTGGTGACCAGTGTAAACAGGGGATGGTATTTCACGAAGACACGGGACTGCTTCATATTCAGTTCGTAGTAGCGCTTATTGTGGGAGAGGAATTTCCGAATCTCGAATTTCTCCCTTGCGAAGGCCCGCACGGTGCGGACACCTGCCAGGTTTTCCTCCGCCACGGTGTTCAGTCTGGCGTTTTCCTCGCTGATCTCCTCATAGACCTTATCCAGTCTGCGTTCCAGAAAGATGGCCAGTATGCCGCAGAACAGCATGGCTCCGGTGGGGATCAGGGCCAGCTTTGGGCTTAAGCGGAACATGCAGGTGAGGACCAGGGCGGTGTGCACAGTGACCTCGATCAACAGCATTCCCACATAGCTTAAGCCGTCCCAGATGTGATCCACATCCTCCTTCACCCTTGCCATTAGCTCTCCGGTGTTGTTCCTGTCATAGAAATCCGCGGAAAGCCCCTGCAGGTGGCGGAACAGGTTGCGGCGCATCCGGGCGCAGATTTTAGAGCTCATGACGTCAAAGAGGTATTCCTTGACGTACATGAACACACATTTTCCCAGACCCACAATGAGGAAGCCCAGCAACAGATAATTTAATATCTCCAGCCGTCCGCCGGTGATGACGTCGTCAATCATAAGTTTCGTAAGCTGGGGAGAGAGCATATCCAGCGCCACACCGATGATGAGGCAGAGGACAGCCACAAGATATCCCCAGAAATGTTCCATAATATAGCTTGATACCTTTTTCATAATTTCCTCGATTCTGCGCGGATGACGGACCGCGCGGCCGCAAAAACTGCCATATACACAGTCTGCAGACAGTCCGCAGAGTTTCCGGGCGTGCGTACGCCTTCAGAGATCAGGCGCATGGCGGACCGGGCGGCTGATCTCCGGCGGATCGCTCCGGACCGGTGGAAAGATCACAGCCGTATTGTGACAGATTTCAGGTGATATCCGGTACTCCCGAAAGATTGGCCGCAAGAGCAGCTGGGGGAGATTTCGGGAGATGTCTCAGGAAAAAAGAGCAGGCGAACTGCCATAGACGCAGGGGAAGTGAGCGAAGCTCAAAAAAAGTCCATGGCAGTTTACCACGGACTCTGATCAGCATAAGGATGACTTAAAAAAGAGCAACATCCGTCGTATCAGATAGAAGCGGGAGTACATTCCGAAACGTATGTTCAACGATCCTTCGGGTATCCGTTCTCCCTCTCATTTCCTGAGGTAACTGCGTACGATACACTGTTTAATGTAGCATAAATGTTCTTAGTCAGATCGTTAAACATAGCGTTACCTCCTTCTTTTTATTTTTGCGCGTCCGCTGACCGGGCTTTTGCGCGTTGCATGAATAACTGTAATCTACACTACAACAACTTCCATGAATTGTCAACTGTAAAATTTCAAATTATTTTTATGCGCTATACCATCGCCTGATCCACCTCGATGACCGTAAAGCAATTGGGATTGCCGCGGCGGACCCGCTCACTGATCCGGAAGATCAGTTCATCGTCCGTCATGGGAAAACCATAGGGGATCACCACATCGAAGATCAGATTTGTGTGAGTGGGACCGGTGACGATCCGGAAATCGTGCATGGTGATCCTGCTGTCGATCTCATCCAGATATCCTTTCACCAGCTCTTTCAGCCGCATCGTCTCCTCATCTCCCACACAGACGGGGTCCATGTGTATCACGGCATGGCAGTTTAAAGTGTCCCGAAGTTCGTGTTCAATGGTATCGATCAGGTCGTGGAGCTCTAAAATATTGCCGTCAGCGGGAACCTCCGCATGGAGGGAGATCAGTGTCCGGCCGGGACCGTAATTGTGCACGATCAAGTCATGGATCCCAAGGACGGTATCGTGAGCCATGACAATATCATTCACCTGCTGTACAAATTCCTTATCCGGAGCCTGGCCCAACAGGGGGCTTATGGTATCCCTGGCCGCACCGTAGCCGGCACGGCAGATGAACAGCCCCACTAAGATACCGCACCAGCCGTCGATGGAAAGTCCCGCAAAATGCGACACCAGCGTGGAGACCAGAACCACGGCAGTGGCAAGGGAATCGCTGAAAGAATCGGCGGCGGTGGCAAGCATGGCGGCCGAATCCAGTTTTCTGCCCAGGGCTCTGTTATAGAGGAACATATACCACTTTACGCAGATGGATAGGAACAAAATGACCAGAATAAGGGGGGAAAAGGCAAGCTCTTCCGGATGGATTATTTTGGCGGCGGAAGTTTTCAGCAGTTCAAGTCCCATCAGAAGGATGATGACGGCAACCAGAAGCCCTGAAATATATTCGATCCTCCCGTGACCGAAGGGGTGGTGGGGATCGGGTTTCTGTCCCGCCATTTTGAAGCCGATCAAAGTGATGATGGAGGAACCCGCGTCGGACAGATTATTGAATGCATCCGCAGTGATGGCAATGGAATGGCTCATCAGGCCGGCAAAAAATTTCCCCGCGAACAGGCACAGATTCAGGAAAATGCCCACTGCGCCGCAGAGAACGCCGTAGGCCTGGCGTGTGGATTGACTTTTGATATCGCTGTCAGGGCGAATAAATATTTTGGACAATAATGTGATCATATGGTAAGCTCCGTTTCCCGTAAGGGCAGGCAATTGTATTAGTTGGTCTCGGTTTCTGAAAAGGGCGCATACCCCGGTCCGGCTTTCCAGACGTTATTTCAGTATAGCACACATGGAAGAAAAGGCAACAGAATCTTTTAGGATTATATGGAAACGGACGGTAAACTATGATATAATGAGCGTTAGCGAGAAGAGCATGCCTGCATGTTCGGCGAGCGGCGAATGCTGATCATAAATCGCAGATTTATGATATAATGAGCGTTAGCGAGAAGAATGTGTGTGCACATCTGACGAAACTTAACAGCTAAGGAACTTTCCGCCGTCATGAATGACTCTGCCGCCCAAGGCTCTGATCTGTTTGAGGCGGAACTGGAATGGAGGTAAAAGATATGCCGACAAATGAAAAGGAAATCAATTGTTATCTGTTGGATCAGCTGGAGTTGATCGAGCGTCTTGAAATGGTTGCAGATGACAGCGAGGCAGTAAAAAAGCAGCTTGCGATTGAAAAGAAATTTGTAGAACGCAAATTGTATCAGAATCCACCGCTGACAGAAGCAAAGCAGTAATATCTTCAGAGAGTGTCAATCGTTTCTGACACTCTCTTTACAATTGTGCAGTAGTGCTGTTACGTTGTGCTTTGTGTTGCGTTTTCATGCAATTTTACGTTGAAACAGGGCTGTCTCTTATACTCAACTCCGAGCCCACGAGACGTAGAGGACTCTCGTATGCCGTCTTCTGCTTGAAAAAA
>CAMWWF010000096.1 GCA_947177885.1 uncultured Lachnospiraceae bacterium | reverse complement strand
ATATGCGCCAGAAAACTGTTATTGTATGTCACTTTTACAAAGAGATCGTCAGCTCTGTTCTGATAGATCATGGTCAGCTCTCCCCGGGATATCATGGTATGAATGGCTATCCGCCCCTGAATGTCCTGAATATGAGATCATTATACCACTCCCATATCCAGACCGCAATATTTGACACAGGAAAGCTGTATCATGGTATTGAAGAATACTGCCGCCGTAAGTTACAATGGAAACAGTAATTGCGGTATATGAAATACTTTCATGTACCGGTCGGACAGGAACAACTGACCGCAACAACAGAAAGGCAGGTAAAGGTATTATGACAGGTAACATTTGGAATGCGGATTCCGGTAACGGGAGTTATCGCAATCCCGTACTCTATGCGGACTACTCGGATCCGGATGCGATCCGCGTGGGGGAGGATTATTTCATGATCGCTTCCAGTTTCTGCAACGCTCCGGGACTTCCTCTTCTTCACTCAAAGGATCTGGTAAACTGGAAGGTAGTGAACTATATCATCGACAAGATTCCGGAAGAACGCTACAAGGCTCCCATTCACGGCTGCGGTGTGTGGGCTCCGGCTATCCGGTACCATGAGGGAGTATATTATGTCTGCTTCCCCATGCCTGATGAGGGAATTTACATGAGCACCGCCACAGACCCTTTCGGGAAATGGTCCGAGCCGGTAAACATCAGACCCGGCGCAGGATGGATCGACCCCTGCCCGTTCTGGGACGACGACGGAAAAGCATACCTGGTAGCCGGAGTGGCGAAAAGCCGTATCGGCTACAAGAGCGTCCTTCATATGGTGGAAATGCAGCCCGACGGAATGGGGCTGATCGGTGAGGAAGTCAAAATATTTGACGGAAATGAAAATGATCAGGTAACTATTGAGGGGCCCAAGATGTATAAGCGCAACGGATGGTATTACGTCTTTGCACCGGCCGGCGGCGTGAAGACCGGATGGCAGACCGTACTTCGTTCCAGGAACGTATTCGGCCCTTATGAGTATAAGGTGGTGATGCGTCAGGGCGACAGCGTGGTAAACGGACCGCACCAGGGCGCATGGGTGGATACCGTCACGGGAGAAGACTGGTTCCTCCACTTCCAGGATGTCTATGCGGCAGGGCGCATTACCCATCTCCAGCCCATGAGCTGGAAAGAGGACTGGCCCATCATAGGCATTGCCAGGGAAGGCAATGATTACGGTGAACCGGTAATGGAATATCGGAAACCCAATGTAGGCACGGTAATTGCGGAAATATGCGAACCTGCCGCTTCCGATGATTTTACCGGCAGTCAGCTGGGATTACAATGGCAGTGGAATGCAAATCCCGAAAAGAAATGGTATGAACTGACAGGAAACAGTCTGAAACTGAATGCCATCTCCAAAAGCACTGTCTACGGCGATATGCCCAATCTGCTGTTACAGAAATGGCCTGCTCCGGAATTCAGCTGCGTGACCAGACTTGACCTCTCCCACCTTGGAGAAAAGGATGAGGCAGGCGTGATCTCCATGGGTACCAGCTATGGTCTCGTCACCTTCAAGAGAGAGGACGGACAGCTTGTTCCCCGCTTTATCACCGGCGTTCAGAAATACGGAAAGATCCTGCCGGATCTGACGGAAGAAACCGAAAATCCGCTTCCCGCTATCTCTTTCGACTCAGCGGGGGAAATTTATGTAAAATACACGGTTAAGCGCACAGGTACAAGGGATCTGAATGAAAACGAAAAGAACTTTCCTCTGGAACTTGTGACTCTGGAATACAGCACCGATGGAAACGACTACCGGACTGCCGGAGAGATGACAGCAATGCCCGGACGCTGGGTAGGCGTCAAGAACGGCGTATTCTGCTCTTCCGCCGGGACAGAAAGTACGGGATATGCTGTTGTGGATTCCGTAATATATAAGAGATAGCGGTAAACCGGCACAGGAGGGTTAAGCACCCTTCTGTGCCGTACAGACACAAAGTCGCTAATATGCAGGAGAGATGCTTACGTGCCCTCTTTAGCAGCGCAGAAATGAGGATCAAAATGCGAAGTCATTATCAAAACCCGGTTCAGAGAGGCTTTTTCCCTGATCCGTCCGTAGTGCGGGTAGGTGACGATTATTACATGGTAAATTCCACTTTCCAGTATTTCCCGGCCATACCCATCAGCCACTCAAAAGATATGGTTCACTGGCATATCATAGGTCATGCCGTCACAGACCCGGATGAACTGGATCTGCAGAACATCAGGGACTCTCACGGTATATGGGCGCCAGACATTTCCTACCACAACGGAAAGTTCATCATTATGGCTACCCTGCGGCTCAACGCGGACGGTAAGCGGGACAATAACGTCATGCGGAGACAGCTTGTAGTCACATCCGATAAGCCCGAAGGACCCTACAGCAAACCCTGCTGGATTGAGGTGGACAGCATCGATCCGTCCCATTTTGTGGACGACGACGGAAAACATTATATGGTGATCAGCCCCGGCATCCATCTGGTACCGCTGAATGGTGACTGTACAAAGGTCATCGGCAAAACCATCCAAGTATGGCCGGGGACGGGAGAACCCTGCCCTGAGGGCCCGCATCTGTTAAAGCGGGGAAAATATTATTACGCAATACTGGCGGAGGGCGGTACCGGATACGGACACGGCATTAATGTAGGCCGTTCCGAAACGCTGACCGGCCCCTATGAACCGTCGCCCTATAATCCCGTTATGCGCCAGTTCGATCCCGAGGCGCTGATCCAGCGCACAGGCCACGGCAAACTGGTACAGACCCGGGACGGCGACTGGTGGGTGTATTATCTCATGGGAAGAGCCAATCAGGGACATTACACCACCATCGGAAGAGAAACCGGCATGGATCCCGTCACATGGCTTGCAGATGACTGGTTTATCGTCAATGACGGAAAGGGACCCAGTACACGGCAGACGGCACCCGGACTTCCCCAATGTGCTTACGAAAAGTGGACCAGGGATGATTTTGACAAAGAGGAACTGAATCTAAACTGGGAATTCGTCAGGAACCCCGCCAGGGGAAGCTATTCTCTTACCGAGCGCCCCGGATACTTCCGGATCTGGACCAACGACGGCCAGCTCTGGGAGATACGGTCTAAGAACACGCTGGTAAGACGGGAACAGGAATTGAGCTACACCGCCTCCGCAAAGCTGGACTTTTACCCCTCCAGAAACGGAGAACAGGCGGGACTGACCTGCTATTACAGCACGGCTACTTACGCCAGATTTTCCCTTTGCTATGAAGAGGGCAGGAAGCTTCAGCTGGTCATCAACCGTAACCACGGCGAGGAACTGATCGCCTCCGTGGACAGGGTCAGAGAGCAGAGTGTATTCCTGAAAGTGGAGACAGATAAGCTTACCAGAAGCTTTTTCTACAGCTATGACGGGCAAAACTGGACTTTGGCAGGTGTCCTCGAGAACTGCATTTATCTCTGCGACGAGGGTGTGCCCGGGGACCGCAAACGCCACACCGGCACAATGGTAGGCATCTACGCCAATAACGGCGGCTGCGGCACCCGTATTCCGGCTGACTTTGATTACTTTGAGTATCAGGATTAAGATTTCCGTAACCCAAAGGTACCAGAGCGTGTCTGACCGCAGCCATTCTGCAGAAGACGGGACGGAAGTTGTCGTGAACGGAGGGAACAGTGACGAAGTACAGTTCAGACAGTTCAATGACCGGTCTGAACTGTCACTATACAGGCTCATTGAGGCAGAAAAGTACTTTACACCTCATGAGCCTTTTGATATAATACATGTACAAAAAAGAATGATTTTTTCATTCGACAGAAAGGTGGCTTACGTGTGATAATTTGTATTCCTCGCATTCGCACCCGTATCCAGGGGCGATAAAAAGCAGATATGCTTTCTCATGTAAATGGGGCTTTTTTTGCGTGCGAATACAATTGTCATAAGTTATGGAGCAGATATGGATAATACCGTATCTGTTTGATATGTCTTATTGTATAGTTTTGGCAGGAAGATTTCCGTTTCGGAGATGCTTTCTGCTTTTTTTGCCTGTTTTTTTGAACGATCCGAAACAGCCAGACTGCCTCAGATCATATGAGAAGTGGGCAGGAACGGCTACAAATCAAATGGAGGTAAAACTATGCAGCAAGACAAAAAGCAGTCCGGAACCAACTACAGGGCACAATTATCGGATTCACAAAATTTTATAACCAGTCAAAAACTGATCCGCAGGATCATTGATCTGAGCAATATCAGCAAAAAGGATACCGTGATCGAGATCGGAACAGGAAAAGGGCATTTGACGGAAGCCTTATGCCAAAGAGGAGGCAGCGTCTGCTCCGTTGAGCTTGACCGGAAGTTGTATGAGAAAGCAAAAGTAAAGCTGTCACCGTTTTCCAACTTACGACTGATCCAGGGAGATTTCCTGAAATACACCCTTCCTGCAAGGGGAAATTATAAGGTTTTTGCCAATATCCCTTATTTCATCACCACACAGATTATCGACAAACTGACAAATGCCCCCAATCCCGCCACGGACATCTGGCTAATCATGGAGAAGGGCGCTGCGAAAAGATTCACAGGTGCTGCAAAGGAAACCGAGAGATCACTGCTCCTCAAGGTAAACTGGAACATGAAGATATTATACCATTTCCGAAAAGAAGACTTCCATCCCATGCCCTCTGTGGATTCCGTCCTGGTGTATTTCTCCAGAAAGGCAACAGCGGATCTGTCGAAAAGTGAATGTGCCGCCTTTCAGAAATTCATTGCTCATTCCAGGAAATACGGTTTTGGCAGAAAAGGCAGTCTGCTCACCAGGCGGCAGGCGCAGACAGCATTGAAGCAGGCAGGACTTCCTCACGCCCATGAGGACGGCGTCACATTGTATATTCAATGGCTCTGCTTATTTCGATGCTATCAGCGTATATACGGCAGGAAAAGGATATAAAAGTTTATAAAAAATTAAAACACATAAGAGACAAACTGATCTACAATAAGTGTAGAATGATTGGGATACTTATCCAATATATTAGTATACTGAAAGATAAAACGAAGATCAGATCAAAATATTGATCCTGAGCGTCGAGGAGCGAAATATGTACCGTTTGTTATTAACATTGATCCTTACATTAACATATATGGAAACTGTATATCATATCGGTGCTGCGGGAATGCGGGAGATGAACCCGGTGCTGTCGATCCCCCTGATCCTGACACTGGCCGGTACGGAATTCTGTTTGGTATCCATAGGAAAACGGGCTGCAAACAAAGTTATTTTATGGCTTGTCCAACTGATTCATTTCTTCCTGTTTGCAAGCCAACTGATCTATATGCGCATTTTCACCCGGCCTCTTTTGTTTGCGGCGATCATAAACACCGGGGAAAAAGCCCTGAAAAATTACTGGCGGGAACTGCTTTATGCGGTGGCAGAGAATATTGCGCTCCTGCTTCTTCTGACTGTGCCGCTTTTTATTACGGGCATTTTACTGCACCGGCAGAAAGACTTTTTCGGCCTTCGGGAGAAAGAGGCAGTACGGAATATCCATCTTCAGGAGCGTATTGCGGGCTCGGCTGCCATGGGAACAGGCATGATTGCAATGTGGGCCGTATTACTGACCGGATATCTGGGCAGTTATGATTATTATCAGGACTATCAGGGATTTTACGATCCGGGGTACGTGGCGAAGACCTTCGGAGTACTGGCATCTGTCCAGAGAGACTGCATGGGAGATATGCTGCCGGAGACGGAATTACAGACCGGCGCGGCAATGATCCCGGATCCCATACCTCTCATACGCGGGACAGGCGGATCGTTCGTACAGATACCGGAAAGATTCCCCGCCGAAATACCGGCTTTCAAAGAGACGGAACTGGAACTTACCGGCAATACGGACACTTCCCCTCAAACGCTGAACATTGATTTCGAAATGCTGAAAGAACTGACTTTCGATAAGGATCTGGACAGCCTGGTCTCTTATATGGAAGAAAGAACACCCTCGAACAAAAATATATATACGGGAATGTTCCGGGGATACAACCTTATCTACCTGACTGCGGAAGGATTTTCACCCTATGCGGTCTCCCGGGAGCTGACCCCGACCCTGTACCGCCTTTCCCACTCAGGCTTTGTAGCGGAAAATTACTATGTACCTCTGTGGCAGACAAGTACCAGTGACGGTGAGTATGTAAATCTCATGGGGCAGATTCCCTCTGGTCAGTTCAGCATGAGGAAATCCGCAGCTTATGAACAGCCCTACTCCCTGCCGGCATACTTTGCGGCGGAAGGCGTCAAAAGCTTTGCCTACCACAATAATACGTTGGATTATTATGACAGACATTTAAGCCACCTGAATCTGGGATATGATTTCAAAGCCTGCAAATTAGGTGACCTGACCGGTCCCGAATGGGAAAGTCAGGTATTTGAGATGGAAAATGCGGACCGCTGGCCGGCCTCCGATCTGGATATGATCAAAGCAACCGTTCCTGAATATATCAGCGAAGAACGGTTTCACGTATATTATATGACCGTTTCCGGACATATGAATTACAATTTCACCGGAAATGCCATGTCCATAAAGAATAAAGACGCTGTGGCCGATCTTTCGTACAGTGAAGAGGGAAAGGCTTATATCGCATGCAATATAGAGCTGGATAAGGCATTGGAATATCTTCTTGCCGAACTGGAGAAGGCCGGCAAGCTGGAACATACCGTGATCGCTCTGAGCGCGGATCATTATCCCTACGGAATGAAACCGGAAAATTATGAAGAACTGGCAGGAACGGAACTGGCAGAGTCCCTGGAAATATACAGAAATACGCTGATTCTGTGGAATTCCCAGATAAAGGAGCCGGTGACGATCCAAAAACCCTGCGGAGCCATGGATCTGCTGCCCACACTGTATAATCTGTTTGGTTTTCCCTATGACTCCAGGCTCTTCGCCGGAACGGATATGCTCTCGGACAGCGAAGGATTGGTTATTTTTGCCGACAGAAGCTTTATTGCCGAAGATATGTCCTATAATAAAGTGACCGGGGAGACCGTCAGCAATACCGGAGAAGCTGTGGATGAAGAGTATGCTCGACAGATGAAACAGCAGGTGCGGCAGCTCTACAATTATTCAACCGGCATTCTGGATCTGAACTTCTTTCACTATGTGGAACAGGCTGTGAAATAAGGGGCATTCCCACATCCAAAGCTTTTATCATGCAAGTGATAAAGCTTTGTCGGACTGGAGACACAGATACTTCTTGTACAGCAGATATATAATGCGCTTGAAAATTGATCCACCATTTTTCTGACTTATCGCTCACGGAGATCAACAGCTCCGGCATCTTCACCTTGAAAAGGAGTATGGCATGAAAAGTATTAACAGCATGAAAAACGCCTTTCTCACCGCAGGAAGCTATACCATTACCCATATTCCCAACAGCTGCATGGTTAAGATACTGAGTCTTTTTACGCTTGTCAAAGTTCCCGGAAAACAGATAAGTGAAAATCTGTCCGCCAATAAAAAAATCCTGGCGGCATCCGCAGAAAACTCCGGATTTTTTAAACCCGGCCAATTTATCGAGAATCAAAATGACTGGGAAAGTATCCGCTTCGGCCTGTCCACAATGAAATATTCCGGTTGTGAGATCATGGCGGTGTACAATGCCCTGTTGGATCTGGGAAATAGCATGACGGCAGGAAACATGGCGGAACTGATCGGCGAATTTGAGAAAAAAGGAGCCGAGTTAAACGGTAAATGGGGATGCTCCCCTAAATCCATCTACAAATACTTTCTCCGGCAGGGATATAGGGCAGTCATGACCACCGACACTGCTCCGGATGTCATAAACGTGGTTGGAGAAAACAGTGATTCCATAATAATTACGGCATACAATGACCGAAACGATATCCGCAAAATGATACATACCATCAGCGTTACGAAAGAAGACAGCGGAAACTATACTCTTCACAATGCCTACAAGCGGATCAGCGGCCGCTATGCCGCATACAGCGGAAATGATTCTATTAAAAGCCTGCATGACGCTATCGGCGCTATATCTCAGGGACAGGCAGCCCCCATATGTGTGATTGGAATCAGCAGACCATAGAACATGGCTCTATGCTCGTGCAAACAGCAGCATAAAGCCAGCACAAGCTGACTTGGCCCATTTCTCGCGGGAATAAATATAAATGAATCCGCCCGCGCACCTGCTGTATGAAGACCTGCCCCTGCACCTTGCACTTGACTGGTATCATTCACGATCATGCACACCACCTGCAGGGAATATGTCTGTGAACACTGGTACTCTGCAGGATTACAAGCGGTAAGATCGGTTATAGTAATATCTGTGACTTTGCAGTATGCTTATATACGATATCATTAAAGCAGGAAAGGAATGCTGTTGCTATGGAAACATATCCGGAATTTCTGGTCAGAATTGATTCATTCGAACAAAAGGAAATACATTATGGAAACAGCTATTTCAAGGGGAATCCGTCCATCGCACAAAAGGTTGACAGGGATAATTCCTTTAGAGATTTCTACGGAGATACCATTGTTTTCGTGCTGGATGATGCTGTGAAAAAAGCCTTAGCAATTCCCCCTCTCTGCGGGATGTGGCAGAGGAAATGTTTGATAATGAGCTGAAAGTAATAGAAAACGCAGAAAAAATACAAAAATATGGAAATGCACCGATCAGAATGAAGAGTAAATACATCTTTAATATGGTTGATACCAGTCTGGGTTTAGGATTATATCCTGCCGATGAAGATGAATACCAAAGACTAATGAATTTATACAGTGTTTTCGATACTGTAAAGAAATCAGATTATCGGTTTACGCCACATATCACATTGGCTTATTACAGTATTGATGGATTTGACCTTCAGGCTGCCAGGCATTTAGAAGATATTGTCAGTCAGCTTAACAGCAATGAGATGGACATAGAGCTGAATATGCACTATCTATACTATCAGAAATTCAGAAGCATGAACGATTATATTGACATCATTCCTTTAGCCGCATATCAAAGTACTCGTTGAATACCTCCTGTTACCATCTCATAGTCCGGATGATCTACGGAGGTATGAGAAATTTTTCAACAAAAAGAACCCACTTCAGCGCCTGCCTGAATTCGTGGATTCTTTTCATTACTGCTGGTGGCCGGACTTGAACCGGCACGGGGTTGCCCCCGAGGGATTTTAAGTCCCTTGCGTCTGCCTATTCCGCCACACCAGCTGACTCAGCATGAAGTCCGCTCTGCGAACTCACATTGCATACCCGGAAAAACGGAACCTCCTGTGGCATGCAAATGGATGGAGGTGGATTCGAACCACCGAAGCAATTTGCAGCAGATTTACAGT
>CAMWWF010000095.1 GCA_947177885.1 uncultured Lachnospiraceae bacterium | reverse complement strand
TTTATGGACAGGCTGCTGACGGGGAAGAATCCTGACTGGCTCCTGCCTTTTGTGGGCATATTTATGGGATACGCGGCAGTGCGGCTGTTGTTTTCCTTTCTGTTAACGGTTTATTCCCTGAAAATATACGGCAGATTTGCAGTTACAGGTTCCTCCTCCTACCTGTGGAAGGTACTTCACCTGCCCATGGAGTTTTTTTCCCAGCGCATGGCAGGGGATATCCAGCAGCGGCAGGGGATGAACGCCTCGGCATCCGGCAGTCTTGTGAACCTGTTTGCCCCTCTTTTGATCGATACCGCAATGATGGTGTTTTATCTGGCAGTCATGCTGCGCTACAGCCCCCTGCTTACCTTTGTGGGCGTGCTGTCCATCCTGTGCAATCTTGGGCTGTCGCAGCTGATATCCAGAAAACGCATCAACATTACGAGGGTACAGATGCGGGATAGCGGTAAGCTGTCAGGTGCAACGGTATCCGGTATTGAAATGATAGAGACGATCAAAGCCAACGGCGCGGAAAACGGTTATTTTGAAAAGTGGGCAGGGTACCAGGCAAGCGTCAATACCCAGCAGGTAAAGTATGCCAGACTGAACCAGTATCTGGGGCTTCTTCCCGCCCTGGTATCTTCCCTCACGGGGGTGGCAGTGCTGATGCTGGGGGTATATCTGACCATGCAGGGAAGTTTTACAGTGGGCATGATCATGGCATTTCAGGGGTTCCTTTCCTCCTTTATGTCTCCGACCGCAAAATTGATCGCGGCTGGTCAGAGTATTCAGGAGATGCGTACCCAGATGGAGCGGATCGAAGATGTGATGGAGTATCCTTCCGATGTCTGCTGTGGGCACAGGGAGTATGTGCAGGAAAAGGAAGAAAGCGGGAACCGATCCGGGGAGTACAGGAAGCTCTCCGGCAGCGTGGAGATGAAAAATGTTACTTTCGGTTATTCCAGGCTTTCGGAACCGCTGATAGAAGATTTTAACCTGACTTTAAAACCGGGAAGCCGTGTGGCGCTTGTGGGAGCTTCCGGCTGCGGAAAATCCACTATTTCCAAACTGCTTTCCGGTCTGTATCAGCCGTGGAAGGGGGAAATCCTTTTTGACGGGAAGCCGGTGAGCGAGATTGACAGAAATGTGTTTACGGGTTCGCTGGCAGTGGTTGACCAGGACATTATTCTGTTTGAAGATACCATAGCCGGCAATATCAGAATGTGGGACAGATCCATTGAGGATTTCGAGGTCATCATGGCTGCCCGGGACGCGAGGCTTCATGAGGACATTATGCAGAGGGAGGGCGGTTATTCCTACCGCATCAGTCAGGACGGCAGGGATTTTTCCGGGGGACAGCGCCAGAGAATGGAAATTGCCAGAGTGCTTGCCCAGGATCCGACCATTATTATTATGGATGAAGCCACCTCGGCGCTGGACGCAAGGACAGAGTATGATGTAGTCAGGTCCATTAAGGACAGGGGGATCACCTGCATCGTGGTTGCCCACCGTCTGTCCACCATCCGGGACTGCGACGAGATCATCGTAATGGATCACGGAAAAGTGGTGGAACGGGGAACCCATGAGGAACTGTATGCAAAGGGCGGCGCTTATACCGAGCTGGTTTCCAATGACTGAAAACTGATAAAACTGATATAAAAAAGCGATTTGACATGCGCTCACACAGGAGAAGATGGATATGGGATGGTTTGACGAACAGATCCGGCAGCGGATGTACAGCGATGACGAGATGCTGGAGGACTCCCTGGTGGGCATAGCGGGGGCTGTGCTGGGAACACGGATTCTGACCGCCATGAAGGACGACAGGATACGGACAAAAAACGCCATAGATGAAATACTGAAATTTTATCATGTGAAGACTTCGGAGATACCGGAGGATGTAAAGGACATCAATGACCAGTTGGAATATCTGCTGCGCCCCTGCGGCATTATGCGGCGCAGGGTGAAACTGGAGGGGGAGTGGTACCGGGATGCCTTTGGGGCAATGCTGGGAACCAGGAAAGAGGACGGCAGGGTGATCGCCCTGATCCCGGACAGGACAGGCGGCTACCGCTATCTGGATGAGACCTCCGGCAGGCGGGTAAAGCTTGACAGGAATACAAAGAGAGAGATAGAGGAAGAGGCGCTGTGCTTTTATAAGCCTCTTCCTGTGAAGCCCATAGGGATACCGGAGCTGATGGGCTATATCGCCGGGACATTGTCGGTCTTTGACGTGGGGATGTTTCTGGCGGCGGCGCTGGGGATTACGTTGCTGGGAATGGTTTCACCGAAGCTGAACCATATCATCTTTTCCCAGGTGACAGCAAGCGGCAATATGCGCCTGTTTCTATCCATCACCTTTTTTCTGGTATGCTTAAGGGTCAGCGCCCTGCTGGTGGAGGCGGTCAGGTCTATGCTGATGCAGCGCATCGGGATCAAGATGGGGGTTCAGGTGCAGGCGGCAGTGATGATGCGCATTTTGTCCCTTCCCACGGATTTTTTTCGGAAATACAGCCCGGGAGAACTGGCAGACAGGGCGGGGAACATCCATACCCTTTGTTCCATGCTGGTATCTCTGGTATTTTCCACAGGCCTTACGGCGGTATTCTCCCTGGTATACATTACCCAGATTTTTACCTATGCCCCGGCGCTGGTGGTTCCGGCTTTGGTGATCATACTGGTGACGGCGGTGTTTTCGGTGGTCTCTGCGCTGATGCAGATACGGGTCAGCGAAAGGCAGATGGAAATTGTCGGGAAGGAAAGCGGTATGACCTATTCCCTGATCAGCGGCATCCAGAAGATCAAGCTTTCCGGCGCGGAGAAGCGCGCATTTGCCCGGTGGGGCGGGATTTATGCAGAAGGGGCAAGGCTTGCCTACAGTCCGCCGGTGTTCTTAAAGATAAACAGCGTACTGTTGACGGCGATTTCTTTATGTGGAACGGTCATCATGTATTATACTGCGGTAAAAAGCGGGATTTCCGTGGCGGATTATTATGCTTTCAGTACCGCTTATGGGATGGTTTCCGGTGCCTTTTCTTCTCTGGCAGGGATCGTGCTGTCTGTGGCACAGCTTCGTCCCATCCTTAAGATGGCGAAACCCATTCTGGAAACGGCGCCGGAGGTGGCGGAGGGCAAGCAGATGGTGACGCGCCTTTCGGGCGGCATAGAGTTTAGCAATGTATCCTTCCGTTATCAGGAGAGCATGCCGCTTGTGGTGGATGACCTTTCCCTGAAAATAAGGCCGGGTCAGTATGTGGCATTGGTTGGGGCCAGTGGGTGTGGGAAGTCTACTCTGCTCAGGCTTCTGCTTGGGTTTGAGACGCCTGGGAAGGGCGCTGTTTACTATGACGGCAGGGACATTGCCGGCATGGATCTAAAATCCCTGCGGAGCAGGATCGGTGTGGTGATGCAGGGCGGCAGACTGTTTTCCGGGGATATTTTTTCCAATATCACGATCTGCGCTCCCCATCTTACCATGGAGGAAGCCTGGGAAGCGGCGGAACTTGCCGGTATTGCGGAGGATATCCGGCGTATGCCTATGGGAATGCATACCGTGATCTCCGAAGGGCAGGGTGGGATTTCAGGGGGACAGAGACAGCGTTTGCTGATTGCAAGAGCCATAGCGCCCAGACCAAAGATCCTCCTGCTGGACGAAGCCACCAGCGCCCTGGACAATTTGACCCAGAAAAAGGTGTCACAGTCCCTGGACGGACTTCATTGCACACGCATTGTGATCGCCCACAGACTATCCACGATCCGTCAGTGTGACCGGATCATTGTGCTGGAGAAAGGGAAGATCATAGAGGATGGTAATTATGAGGAACTCATGGAAAAGAACGGATACTTTGCGGGATTGATCGCAAGGCAGAGACTGGATGGCAAGGCCCTTCCATGAACTTCTTTGTATCAATAGATAGAAACAAAAAAACGGATGTGATGTGTCCGAAAGGACGGACACAAAACAGGAATGGAGGAAAAATGAAGAAAAAAGCAGTAGAGAAAGTGGAAATGAAGGAAAGTTTGCTGAAAGGAGAAGCGTTGGCATTAAATGATGCAGAGCTGGAAGGCGCAGCAGGAGGGGCTATGACGTTTGAAGAACAGTTCGCCGCAAATCGGCTGAATGGGCCTTGGACTCCTATAGAGGACAGGTTAGATACCATGAGGCGTCGCGATGATGAGAAGAAAACCCAGCCGCAGTCCCCAACATGGAGGCCAATCACCCAGCACCCTGATTTTGATGATAAGGATAGGGAGGAAATAATGAACGAAATTAAAAGGCTTAAAGATTTTTAGGACCAGAAAGCAAGCTGGGCTGGAAGCCTTTTTTGACTTTCAGCGCTTTTGGAAAAACCCTCATTTGGAGGCATTGGCGGAAGAAGCCGTATAAATAAACAGAAAAATATGAAGTTGTGATGTGTCTGAAAGATGGACACAAAACAGGAATGGAGGAAAAATGAAGAAAAAAGCAGTAGAGAAAGTGGAAATGAAGGAAAGTCTGCTGAAAGGAGAAGCGTTGGCGTTAAATGATGCAGAGCTGGAAGGCGCAGCAGGCGGAGTGGGTGCGGCGTTTGAAGGAATGACCAGACCAGCAGAGTTGGACAGACACATACGCTTTCTGGGTGAGAATTCCCAGCCGGCTCAGCCGGCCCAGCCCATTACAAAAGAGCAAGAAGAGATGATGCGGGAAGCCATGGAAGCTCAGTGGGTTAAAAACGCTCATGAACAGCTAGAATATAGAAATCAGTATTACGACCCTTCAGATTCACCCGTCCTCAAATATCTCGGTTAGCATGGCTGGCTGGCAATCTTCTTATGAATACCGGGAAGGAAAAATATATAGCAAACCGTAAATTTGTGTCTGTATGAAATTTGCAGATGCTGACAGCATGGAGGATCATTATGACAAATTGTGACAAGAAAAGACCCTGCTTTTTTATCGCTATCCTTTTGGGAGCGCTTTGCCTTTGGGGGTGTAAAGATAAGGAAAACGAAACAATCACCTCCATAGAGCAGCTTAACGATCCCGCGTATACCATTGGTGTGCCGGAAGGCGGGGCAGGTATGTATATGGCGGAAAAGTATCTGCCGGAGGCGGAGCACAAAACATTTTCCGGCAATGCTTCAGGGTATCTTGCCATTTCCCAGGGAAAGCTGGACGGGTTTGTTTACGACCGGGTGATGATGGAGTTTGCCATAGCAAGCGGGCTTGAGGATGTGAAGATCTTAGACGAAAATCTGGGGGAGAGCATGGATGTGGCTGTGGGAATTTCACCCAAAAGCCGGATCGAAAACTTAAAGGATAAGGTGAACCAGTTTCTTGCCCAGGCAAAGGCAGAGGGAACACTGGATGAGATGTATGATCGGTGGGTCAGCCGGGCGGAAGGAACCATGCCGGAAATAGCTATGCCCCAGACACCAGACTGTAAGCTCAGGGTGGGAACCACAGGAATGGTCCAGCCCTTCAGCTACTATGAGGGAACGACTCTGACAGGATACGATGTGGAGCTGATCTACCGCTTTGGGGCATGGTTAAATGCGGAAGTGGAGATCAAGGTTTATGATTATGACGGAATCATTGCGGCGGCACAGGCAGGGGACATTGACTGCATTATGGCGAATTTAAACGCCACCGAAGAGAGGCGGAAGCATATTGAGTTTTCCGACTGCGTTTATCCATCGGTGACAGCCGTTATGGTAAGGGCGGCGCAGGACGGCGGCGCGCAGTCAGGGGAAAAATACGAGACGCTTTCCGATTTTGAAGGGGCAAGGTTTGCCGCCCTGAGCGGAGGGGTTTACGATAAGCTCTTGCAGGAAGTGATCGAAGACGCGGATGATTTTTCCTACTACAATTCTGTACCGGATATTGTTGCAGCCTTAAAGGCAGGTCGTGTGGATGCGGGGGCGCTGGACGAACCGCTGGCGCAGCTTGCAGTGGCGAAGAATGAAGGACTCAAAATATTTGAGGAGCCAGTGGTTCTGGATCAGTACGGATATGCTTTTCCCAAGGGAAGCCCCCTTAGGGAGCAGTTTAACGGCGTTCTTGCAAAATTTAAAGAGGACGGAACCATTGAGGCTCTAAAGGAAAAATGGCTTGGGGCGGATGAAAGCATAAAAATACTGACGAAGCAGGACTGGCCGGGAGAGAACGGAACGATCCGGTATTATCATGACAGCACCCATGAGCCTATGACTTATCTTGGAAGCGGCGGAGAACCGCTGGGGCTTGAAATAGATCTGATGCTTTTAGCGGCACGGGAACTGGATTGGAAGGTGGAAATGACAGACTGTGAATTTGTCTCCCTGATCGCCTCTCTGGAAAGCGGAAAGGCAGATGTGGTCAGCGGAAGCATGTCCATTACGGAAGAGCGGGCGAAAAAGGTGGACTTTGCGGATACCCACTATGATTCAGCCATGGTGCTTTTGGTGCGTGATGTAGGCGGCGCAGTGCAGAAGAAAGGTTTTTTGGCAGGTCTGGAGGATAGCTTTAAGAGTACTTTTGTGGTGGAGGGACGGTGGCGGCTGATCTTGCAGGGACTGGGGATCACCATACTGATCTCTGTCTGTTCAGGAATTTGCGGTCTTAGTCTTGGGTTTGGGATATGTATGCTGCGGCGGATGAACTGCAGGCCCGTACAGTATCTTGGAGGGATTTTTGTCCGGGTGGTGCAGGGAATGCCTGTTGTGGTCCTCCTTATGATCCTGTATTATGGGATTTTCGGCTCGGTGGATATTTCCGAGATCCTGGTTGCGGTCATTGGATTTTCCATTAACTTCGCGGCATACTCATCGGAGATGATGCGTACAGGCATAGAAACCGTAGATAAGGGACAGTATGAGGCAGCCCTTGCCATGGGCTATACCAGAAGGCAGACATTTTTTAAGGTTGTATTTCCCCAGGCAGCCGGAAATTTTATTCCTGTGCTGAAAGGCGAATTTATTTCCATGGTAAAAATGACTTCCGTGGCAGGGTATATCGCCGTACAGGATCTGACCAAGGTGTCTGATATTATCCGTTCACGTACCATGGAGGCATTTTTTCCGCTGATCGTAACGGCGGTAATCTATTTTGCCGTCGCCAATGTGATGACGACAGTCCTTTCCTTTGCAGAAAGGGAAGTTTTGCCGAAACGGAATAAACGGAGCGTAAAGGGGGTGTCCATGTGATGACAGAGAAACAGGAAGACCGGAGCATTATTTCCATCAGGCATCTGCGCAAGGAATATCCCAATGTAACTCCGCTGCGGGATGTGAGCGTGGAGATTAAAAAGGGAGAAGTGATTTCCATTATCGGTCCGTCAGGCACCGGAAAATCAACCCTGCTGCGCTGTATCAACCTTCTGGAGACGCCCACAGGAGGCGAAATTGTGGTGGACGGTGTGATGACCACGGATAAGAAATGCAAGGTAAATCTGGTGCGGCGGAAGATGGGTATGGTATTCCAGTCCTTTAACCTGTTTGCCCACAAGACCATTATTGAAAATATCATGATGGGTCAGGTGGATCTCCTTGGCAGGAGCCGGCAGGAAGCTTATGACAGGGGAATGGAACTTTTGCGCACCATAGGACTTGGGGACAAAGCCCTTGCCTACCCGGATGAGCTCTCCGGGGGACAGAAGCAGCGTGCGGCGATTGCCCGGACGGTTGCCATGGAGCCGGAGATCATACTCTTTGACGAGCCTACCTCGGCTTTGGACCCGACTATGGTGGGCGAAGTGCTTTCCGTTATCCGCAGGCTGGCAGGGCAGGGTATGACCATGATGATCGTGACCCATGAGATGAAGTTTGCCCGGGATGTGTCCACGAGGATCTTTTATATGGATCAGGGCGAGATTTATGAGGACGGAACGCCGGAGCAGATCTTTGAGCACCCCAAGAGGGAGAGGACCCGGATCTTTATCCGGCAGCTTAAGGTGCTCCATGTGGAAAAGATTTCACGCGATTTTGACTTCCCGGCTTTTATGACACAGCTTGAGGAGTTCGGGCGACGGCAGCAGCTTTCCCAGAGACAGATTTACGCCATGCAGCTTACGGCGGAGGAAGTGCTGATGCAAAAGCTCCTGCCGGTAGCCGGGGAAGCGGGCGGTATGGATATTTCCCTGGATGTGGAATACAGTGAGCGGGAGAATCTGGCACAGATGCGTTTTTCCTACGGAGGCGCTGCGTATCATCCCTTTGGCACGAAAGAAGATCTGTCCGGCAGGATGATAAAAGGGATGTCCAGAGAGATAGAACATATATTTGCAGATGAATGTAACCATTTGACCATCAGCATATAAAAAGGATAACAATGGAAAAACGGACACTTCGTAATGAAAATATTGCCAGGGCAAGCGGCCTTGCGGAAAAAGATCTTGAAGAATGGGGAGTCGACGGAAGAGCTATTCTCCAGATACGCCTCGCAGTGGAGGAAACCCTGTTAAAGTATCAGGAGGTATTCGGCACGGAGGCAGTTTTTGTGCAGAAGCATACCAGACGTTTTCAGCGCATCCGTCTGGAACTTTCTATTAAGGGGGAACAGTTTGACCCCTTTGACACGGGAGAGGAAGAACAGAGTGAAGTGCTTAGGGGGCTGCTTGCCAATATGGGTGTCGCCCCTGTGTGGCAGTACAAAAATGGTGTAAATATGATCTTATTTACGCCGAAAAAGAAAAAGCGTTCCCAGATGGTTTCCCTGGCGCTGTCAGTGGTTCTTGCCCTTTTGTGCGGCGGATTGTGCCGTTTCCTGCCGGCGGGTGTCCGTGCCTTGATTGCGGAGGAGCTTATCGGTCCTGTGTTTAACCGTTTTATGGGGCTTTTGTCCGCCATTGCAGGACCGATGGTGTTCCTTTCGGTTGCCTGGGGGATATACAGCAGCGGGGACACGGCCACCATGGGCAGGATCGGAAAAAGGATGATCGGGCGCTTTATGCTGATGACAGTCCTTCTGACACTGCCTGCCTGCGTGGCAGCGATACCTCTTTTTTCCCTTAACGCCGGAGACGGGGGGAGGTTTGACTTTTCCGAACTGTTTCAAATGGTTCTGGACATTGTTCCAGGGAATTTTTTTACACCCTTTACAGAGGGGAATCCCCTGCAGATCATTTTCGTCGCAGTCCTGATCGGTATGGCAATGCTGATCCTTGGGAACAAAGCCACGGCTGCCGCATCCTTTGTGGAGCAGTCGAACTATATTGTACAGCTTATCATGGAGGCGGTCAGTTCCTTTGTGCCGCTGTTTGTATTTGGAAGTATCTTAAATATGATACTGAGCAATGACTTTTCTGTATTTCTTCCTGCATACAAACTGATCCTGGCAATGCTTATGGGGGATGTGATCCTTCTGGCAGGATATCTTGTGCTGGTATGTGCAGGGA
>CAMWWF010000094.1 GCA_947177885.1 uncultured Lachnospiraceae bacterium | reverse complement strand
TCCATATACATACCCTTTTATTTCTGTCTGTAAAGCGACATTCCGCCAGACATCACTTCACATAATCATACCTTAAACATCCGTAAATTTCAACCCGATAATATAATGAATCAAGTAACAGGCTCAAAATACAGGTCACTGAACTGTTACAAATACAGGCACTGCAAAAAAGGCAGCGCTTCTGCAAAGCACTGCCCTTTTTCACACATATCCGATCACCATACACATGTACGGCATCTCCAATCACTTTATTCCATATAGGGAAAACACTAAATTAGTTTGTCTCCGGCTTTTCCACCCGGCTGATAGCCGATTTCTCCATAGGGATACGGCAGTTCTTGTTATTGCCGAACTCCACAATGACCATGCTGTCCTGAATATCGATCACAATGCCGTAAAAACCGGATGTGGTACACACACAGTCACCTACCTCCAGTGATGACAGCATAGCTGTCAGCCTCTTCTTCTCCTTGCTCTGGGGCCTCATAAAGAAAAACCACATTGCCGCAATCAATAGACCGTATACAAGCATCATACTCAGGAAACCCGCTGTTCCGCCTGCAGCAGCCGCGTCCGCCTCCGTTAATAAAATTCCCATATTTCCTCCATTCCGACGCCTTGCGCCTGTCTGTCATTCCAAAGAACTATGATACACAAAAATGTAATTTATGGCAAGCACTTTATACTTTTTTCACAGATCCCGCCGTTGCCGGACTGTTCCTCCCGGCTTCCGCAGGATCTCAGGATCTACCGAAAATCTGCCACTCATGATCAAGAAGCTCCGCCCATACTCTCCAGCTTCCGCCTCTTATATTCCATAAACCGTCCCTGATCCAGAGCATCCCTGATCTCTTCCATCATGGTATTGTAAAAATACAGATTATGGAGCACACACAGGCGCATCCCAAGCATTTCCTTTGCCTTCAGGAGATGTCGGATGTATGCCCTGGAATATCTCCTGCAGGCAGGACAGCCGCAGCCTTCCTCTATGGGACGGTCGTCCGTCTCGTACTTTGCATTGAAGAGATTGAGCTTTCCGTGATTGGTATATAAATGTCCGTGCCTGCCGTTTCTGGTGGGATAGACGCAGTCGAAGAAGTCCACTCCTCTCTCCACGCCCTCCAGAATATTGGCAGGAGTGCCCACCCCCATCAGATAAGTGGGCTTGTCCTTCGGCAGAAAAGGCACCACCTCATCCAGAATATGGTACATCTCCTCGTGGGTCTCACCCACCGCAAGTCCGCCCACCGCATAGCCATCCAGCTCCAGCTCCGAAATACGCTTCGCGTGCTCGATCCGGATATCTTCATAGACCGCTCCCTGATTGATACCGAAAAGCAGCTGGTCACGGTTGATGGTATCCTCCAGGCTGTTCAGTCTCGCCATCTCCCGCTTACAGCGTTCCAGCCATCTGGTGGTCCGCTCTACAGATGCCTTCACATAGTTCCGATCCGCCTTACTGGGCGCACATTCGTCAAACGCCATGGCTATGGTGGAGGCGAGATTGGACTGTATCTGCATGCTTTCCTCCGGCCCCATAAATATCTTACGCCCGTCTATATGAGAGCTAAAATAAACGCCTTCTTCTTTGATCCTGCGGAGCCCCGCCAGAGAAAAGACCTGGAATCCGCCCGAATCCGTCAAAATCGGTTTGTTCCACGACATAAATCTGTGGAGTCCGCCAAGCTGCTTTATCACCCGGTCACCCGGTCTCACATGAAGATGATAAGTGTTGGAAAGTTCCACCTGGGTCTTGATCTGCTCCAGATCCTCTGTGGATACGGCTCCCTTGATGGCCGCCACCGTTCCTACATTCATAAAAACCGGCGTCGGGATCACACCGTGCACTGTCACAAGCTCTGCCCGTTTGGCTCTGCCTTCCTGTTTAAGAATACGATACATCTCTGATCATTCCTCCCACAGTTCCTCCCAGAATTCCTCCAGAGTGATGCCCTCTTCGGTGATCATTGTAGCGGCATCCACTCCCACATAACGGAAATGCCAGGGTTCATAGTCAATACCTGTTATATCTTCCTTCCCCTTGGGATATCTCAATATGAAGCCATATTTATAGCTGTTTTCCGCAAGCCACATTCCCGCCGGTGTATCGGCAAATCCTTCGTTCAGATCCGTGTACGTGTCCGACACGATATCCAGCGCAAGCCCCAGCCTGTGTTCGCTTGCGGCAGGCACAGCCACCACCCGGCTGCCCAGCTGATATGCTTCCAGATAGGACATTCCCCTGTTCATATAGAATTTGATCTTCTTGTTAAACAACACTTCCTGATAAGCCAGATCGCGATAAGGAGAACAGATACGAAGAATGATATTATCCTCTCTTGCATCCTGAAGCATATTCAGCAGATCGTCAATGATCCTCGCGTCACAATGCATCGTACCTTTCATCGTCTGGATATCTCCCAGAGGGAACTCATAACCGTCAGGGATCGAGTGCTGCTTATTGATCAGAAGCAGCTTCCAGTCATCCCTGGAAAATTCCACCGTTTCTCCCGCTGCCGTATGGCCCTCACCGGTTCCGTTGGGCTGTGTCGCCGCCAGGATGTCAACCGCACTGTACTTTGCCTCTATTTCCATGCCGTGGGTGGTTTCCAACACTTCCCCTTCCAAATCCATTTCATCATCTTCCAGAAGCGCCAGTTCCTCCAGATCGATCTCCGCCTCCTCCGCCAGCACAATATTCTGCGCCTCCGCGGAGACATTGTTCAGATTCATGTCATTCTCCCCCCCTGAAATAAACATGGGAAAAGAGAAACTGCTGTATACCACAAACAGCAGACATGTCATGATGAGCATGGAAAAGCGCTTCACATTTCCCCTTGCATACACGGCACCCCGAAAAGGCAGCCCGCCCACAAAGGATACGGGTTTCATACAGATGCGGTGAAAGCTGCTTTTACTCTCGACATATGCTATTTTCTTACGGAAACGTTCTTCCGGTGTCAATTTCGTTTTCATTTGCATTCTGCACCTACTGTTTAAAATATAGGTAACTATTCAGAACCAACCTCAAAACGCTGCCTGTTTCCCCGGTGTCCGGCTCCCGCCAAATAAATTTGTCTGAACAGTTACAAATATAGATAGCTGTTACGGATACGTAATCATAATCTATCTTATCATACTTTTTTCCTATATGCACTACTTTCTTTAAAAAATTGTAACAGCCCGGAATCCTCCTTAAAAACACGGTCCGTTTCCTGCGCCGTACGCATGGCATATCATACGCTTCATGGGAAAAAGGACAGGATAACGATACCGCGGCAATTCCCGGGCACAATACACGGAAATACCCGGACACAATGTCAGGGCATATGAAAAAACAGTTGCTATTTTAAAAATATGCCGTTATAATTTAGTTATATACAGTTAAATCTGACAAGACATTTTACTCATTGTAGATATATCAACAGCTTGCACTATGGAGGATAAGCATATGGCAGGATCAGCAATTGGCACTATTTTCAAAATTACTACCTGGGGGGAATCCCATGGAGCGGCGCTCGGCGTGGTCGTAGACGGCTGTCCCGCGGGACTGCCCTTATGTGAGAAAGATATCCAGAAATATCTGGACAGGCGCAAACCCGGCACCAGCAGTATTACGACTCCCAGAAAAGAGGACGACAAAGTGGAGATCCTCTCCGGTGTCTTTGAGGGAAAAACCACCGGCACGCCCATTTCCCTCATGGTGCGCAACACCTCCCAGAAACCCGGAGATTACGGCGAGATCGCATCCTACTACCGCCCCGGGCATGCGGATTACACATATGACGAAAAATATGGCTTCCGGGATTACCGCGGCGGAGGACGTTCCTCCGGCCGTGAGACTCTGGGCCGTGTGGCTGCCGGAGCCATCGCCTGCAAGATCCTGGAACAGATGGGGATCACCGTCTGCGCCTATACACGTTCCATAGGCACGATCTGGGCGGATATGAAGCATTTTGACCGGTCTGCCATCCTGCAGACCGCCACTGCCATGCCTGACCGCAAGGCGGACAATGATGCCATCTCTTACCTGGAGGGCGCAAAGAAACAGTCCAATTCCGTGGGCGGCTGCATGGAATGTATGGTGGAAGGCGTACCTGCGGGTATAGGCGATCCTGTCTTTGATAAGTTAGACGCAAATCTCGCAAAAGCCATCATGTCCATCGGTGCGGTAAAGGCTGTTGAGATCGGAGACGGTTACAAGGTCTCCTCCCGCTATGGCACAGATAATAACGATGCTTTCCACATGGAGAACGGCAAAGTGGTAAAGACCACCAATCATGCCGGCGGTATCCTGGGCGGAATCAGTGACGGCAGCCCGATCCTGATCCGTGCTCATGTAAAGCCCACTCCCTCTATCTACTCGACCCAGAAGACAGTCAACAAGTCCGGAGAAGAGATTCATGTTAACATCAAGGGGCGGCACGATCCCATCGTAATTCCCAGAGCGGTAGTCGTCATGGAGTGCATGACTGCCCTGACGCTGCTGGATGCCATGTTGGTCAATATGTCGGCAAAGCTGGATAATGTAGTGAATTTCTATAAGAAATAGAGGCTCCGTTCAGGGGCTATATATGAAGCAGCCGGTATCCAAAAGGATCCGGCTGCTTCATATATGTCCTGACATCTGTCAGAAAGTGATCTTCAGATATGTCTAACGCAGTTTATGGAAAATAATACAGTTGGGCACATCTACCTTTATCGCGGGACCATTCATGATCAGGGTCCTGTTTTCCGTGTCCACATTGAAAAATGTCATATCGTTGCTCTCATGGTTCAGGGATACCATGAATTTGTTGTTGGGAAACAGGCTTGCATCCTTGGGATATTCTCCGCTGATAGGCAGACAGAAAAGCCTGGTCAGGAGGCCGGTCTCCTTGTCAACACTGTAAAGCACCGCTGAGTTATCTCCCGCGTTGGTACTCAGCAGATAATTATAATCCTCGGAAAACGTCAGCGCGCTGGAGGCGTTGATCTTCTCATTGCCGATATTATGGATTGTCTGGATCTTCTCAAACACAGGGACATTATTCTTATCCTCATAAAAATATACGTCAATATAACATTTCCATTCATGTACAACATAAATGTATTTGCCGTTCTCGGAAATCTTGATGTGGCGGGGCGCGGACTCCAGTTCGCTCCGTATGATATCTACCAGCATCACCCTGCCCATCATCGTATCAAAACGGTACACATTTACATGATCCATTCCCTGATCCGCCACCAGCAGATATTTATTATCATGAGTCATTCTCGCGCAGGTAATATGGGGGCGGAAATTTCTCTCTGCCACACTGCCCATACCCTTATGAAAAATTTCATCTGTTATGTCTCCGATGGAACCATTCTCTTTCAGCCGCAGCACCGTGAGCTTACCATCATGATAGCCTGCTACAAACAGGAAGCGGTCCGTATAGTCCGTGGAAACATAGCAGCCCCTCATTCCGTTGATCGGGGCGAAATTCATCATTTCCAGACTTCCGTCCTCCAGAATGCAGTATGACTCTATTCCGAAATCCGTGATGGAATAGAGATATTTTCCGTTATGTGAAACAGTCACATAGGAAGAATTGGTGATTTCCACCTTACCCTTCTCATTGAATCTTCCCTTCTCCATATCCACGTCGTATATTTTTATGCCATGCTTGTCTCCATGGGTATAAGTGGAGACATATGCCACATATTTGTCCTGATCCATGAGAAATACCTCCTTTTACTTTCTTCTAAATATAGCACAAATAAAAACAGCGGTCAACCTTCATAGGGACCGCTGTCTTTTATAAATTTATAACGTGAAAGCTATTCCTGCTTTGTCAGGATTCACAGCCACAGTCATCCCGGGATGAGGAACGGGAAACTTCAGGGAAATCCTGCCAGTGAGGCGGATTCATGTTAGGGACATCACAGCTGTTATTATCAGACATTCTCTCCCCGCGTCTCTCTCCATGTCTCTCCCCACGTTCCTCTCTCTCGTTCATACAATCCGATCTGCAGTCGCAGTCACGCTCACGCTCTTTCAGTTGTCTCCTCACGGCTCTCTCACTGCCGCACTCGTTAACAGCCCTCTCTACGGCGCGCCTGCAGCCGTTCCTTTGTTCTTCCCTGTCACAGCCGCATTCATCGTTACCGCAGCGGTTATTGCCACGGCCACAGCCATTTCCACAGCCATTTCCACAGCCACAGTTACCCCCGCATCCTCCAAAACAGGACAACAAAAGAATAATCCATAAACAATTCATATTTTTCACCCATTTGGTCTATTTACTGTATTTTATGTTATTGACCGGAGACTGTGCATGTCAGATTCAGACTCATGCCGGGGAATTGCGGAAAAGGGAGCAAGATCCACTGTGCGGACTTTGCTCCCGTAGAAAGATCAGTATGGCTTTTTCAGTAATTTTCTGCGGATGTAACGGAAAGTCTTCTCCTCTCCGTTCCTTGCCAGCATCCGCAGTATATGCTCCAGTTTCTCCGCCGTATCAGGATGTATCGGCACCTTGCCCTTTCCCTGGAGATAATATTCCAGCGGAGCGGCATCGGTATAGTCTTTTCCCTTATACACCTTGCTGGCGGCAATCCTGTCCATGACCATCTCTGCCAGATATTTATCCGGCATGGAAACCGGTATCATACTGCCCGGTGCCGCATGCATACTATAGTCGATCCAGTATTCGTAATGATGCCTGTTCCTTCCCTTATGGTGAAGCCACGCACCGGAATATCCGATATCCTCACGTTCCGCATTGTTGGGACTTCTGGTCCCCTGATAATATTTCATTCCTACCCTAAACTCTGTGGGACTGTACTTAGACATGTCATGCAGGATCCCCTGCTTATAAAGTCCTATCCTAAAGCAGCCCTGAGCCACCAGATATTTATGATAAGTGATCGTCTTAAAATGGTTCCATGCCTTACCCATTTTTCCTGCTCTTCCTTCTCACCGTTTTTTCCGGTTCTTCCACACTACAGTAGATTGCAACGCTCCTGGGCGTGAGACGCCTGACATACTCTTCCTCTGCTGCAGTTTCCTCGCCGGTGGAAAAGACACACTTCCACCTCATGCCCCTGGGCAGCCTGGGCAGCGCCAGCTCATGACTCTCCCAATGCATATTCATCGCAAGATATAGAAAGTCGTCTTCTTTCCCGTCAGGCTTTAACGAATATTTCCCGCAATACAGAATACCAATATGCCGATTATAGCTCTCCGTCTGTGCCCGCCAGGCATTTTTCCCATGATAGGACAGATCGGGATAACCGCAGGACAGATAATCCATGAGCTTTACCTCCTGCTCGCCGCGCAGGACAGGATGATCTCTCCTGAATTGCACCATCATCTTCCAGAAGTCATACAGCTCCGAATGCCTCTGCAGATCGCGCCAGTCCAGCCATGTCGTGACATCATCCAGACAGTAGGGATTATTGTTGCCCCGCTGAGAATTACCGAATTCATCTCCCATGAAGATGAGAGGCATGGACTGGGTACACAACAGTATCGTACAGGCATTTTTGATCTGCCTCTGACGGAGTTCCCGTATCTTCCTCTTGCGGCTGTTTCCCTCCTCGCCACAGTTCCAGCTGCAGTTGTAATCGCTCCCATCGCGATTTCCCTCACCGTTTGCCTCATTATGTTTATGATCGTAGGATACCATATCCATCATGGTAAAACCGTAATAATTGGTAATATAATGAACCCTTCCTGCCTTATAAGGGATCGTGCGCATCTGATACAGCAAGTTCTCCAGCATATTCTCATCGCCCTTCAGGAAGCGGCGCACCGTATACAGATAATCGTCCTGACAGCATGCCAGATGCGGGAACCGGGGCATCTCATCCCTGCCATAGACGGCATTGATATTAAAATTATAGTACCAAATCTTTGTATCTGCCAGCAATGGGTCCGAAGCCGCCACCTCTGCCTGCAGATCCGTCCCCATAAGATGGAAGCCGTCCACATGATACTCCAACACCCAGAAACGCAGTATCTCCGGTATGGATGCCGCCCTGACTTCTCCGGGGAAGTAAAACTGCATCACAAGCTCCATGCCGTTTTGGTGAAGGGCCTTCACCAGCTCCTTAAATTCCGTGACGGGGTCGTCTCCCGCGGCATAGCCTGCTTTCGGCGCGTAATAATAGCCTTTCTTATATCCCCAGTAATTCAGCTTCGATTCCTGTTCCTGTATCTGAAAACCATAATTTATCACCGGGATCGTCTCCTGCTCCAACTCTAAAAATTCATAGCAGGGCTGTAATTCTATGGTGGTAATGCCCGTCTCCCTCAGGTAAGGGATCTTCTCTATGATCCCCCTGAAAGTTCCTCTGTGGGCTACTTTGGAGGACGAATGCGCCGTGAATCCCCGCACATGCATACAGTAGCCGACACTTTCCGAATAACCCAGGCGGGGATGCTCGTCCCCCTCCCAGTCAAAATCATCCGTGGGGATCAGCGTTTTCAGATCACATGCGTTCTTTAATTTCCCATATCCCTTTTTATTGTCAAAGCTTCTGCCAAAGGGATCCGGAAGCTGTCTGTCCTCCTCATAAAACTGATACGATATCTGGTCTGCCCTCAGGCCTTCCATATATTTGCAATAGACATTACCGGTTCTTTCCCCGGCAGAAAAAGCCTCTCTCCGAAGCTGTCTTCCCGTCTTTCTGTTATATAGGATAACCCCGCAGGAGGCTGCCTTTGTGGCATAGGCAAAACGGATCATGCCGGCATCGGCATGCGCACCAAGAGGATAGGGATTTCGCTGCGTTTTACTTTTTGTCATAATGTCCCGCCTTTCTCTCCAGATAATTTTATTATAATGTATTGCAGGAAAAATCACAAGCGGTTATACTTAAAACTGTAATGAAAACTGTAATACAGGCTACGGTTCACTTCCAAGATCAGCGAACCGTAACCGACACGGCGTAACAGTTCGAACAAGTCACCGAATCATTGCTGCAATGCGGCTGATGCGTATTGTGACACACATGGAGGATGCATATGACAAAACAAAATGATTACGAAGATGAAGAAATGACCGTGGAGCTGGAACTGGAAAACGGTAAAATGGTAAACTGCGCGGTCATTACCATAATGACTGTGGAAAAGAAAGATTATATCGCTCTTCTCCCGCTGAACGAAAAAGGGGAAAATGAGGACGGAGAAGTCTGGTTCTACGCATACAGCGAAAATCCCGACGATCCCAACGAGGAGCCTGTGCTGGATTACATCGAAGACGATGACGAGTACGAAAAGGTGGCGGATGCTGTCGACGAGTATCTGGACAACGGTGAGTTCGATGAACTGGGGGATGAGGAATGATCCCACGGGCGGCTTCCCGGCCGCGTATATCTTTCCGTGCCAGCTT
>CAMWWF010000093.1 GCA_947177885.1 uncultured Lachnospiraceae bacterium | reverse complement strand
GATTATGAATAATATTAATTGGAGTGATATTACAAAAACAAATATTTAAGGGAAAATTTATGAATTAAATGCTCAATTTTTAGAAGAATAAGGGATTGCAGCTTACCTATGGACATGTGTTTTTGGACGAGTTTCAGGATACAACAAATCTGCAATATAAGCTTGTAAAACAGTGTTTTTTGAATTCGAATTATATCAAAAGAAAATAAAAAGACTTCTGGATGAAAATGAAAATCTGAAAAAAGAAAATCGCAAATTAGTCAGAGCACTAAATAATCAGCAGAAGGTATCTTCAAAATGATCATGAAAATCATATAAGAAGAGGCATGGGAGTTGAGGAAAGAATCATGTATTTTGATGCGAAATGGAAGAAGTGTGTATAGTGTTAAAATACTTATAAATAAAGGAAAATTTGATTTAATGCAAGTTTTCACACCCTAAATTGGTGTGCATCCCACAAAGTGTGACGCACACTCCGGAAAAAGTATTTTTTATATGCGGCGTGAACACCAGGCACTGATTGCTTCAGTATCAACACACTGATAAACGGGATAATACTCTATATACGGAATTAGATTCCGGTCTCTATGAAATGAACAGCGGAACTGTTCCAATATTTTTTGCAGACCCAGTCCTTTTCCATACGGAAGTTTAACTGGTACATGCGGAAAGTGACCAATATATCCTTGGGCTGCCATTGCTCCTCATAGGAATATTGGTACTGCATTCCCAGCTGCTTCATGACACTGCCGCTCCGGGGATTATTGATGTCATGGGTGGCAGTGATGTAGGGAAGCCCGTCCGCCTTAACCCGGTTCAGAACGGCCCGCCCCGCCTCGGTCATGATGCCCCTGTGCCGGAATTCCTTCCGTAATCCGTAACCCAGATCGTGGCTGTCGTCCATGCTGATATTTATGTATCCCACGGGAATATTATCGCTTTTCAGACAAATGGCGTATTTACAGACACAGGGCCGGGCATAAGCCGCCTCGTAGTGTTCCTTCCAGAAAGTCTGTGCCTCATCCATTGACTTCAATGGAAACCATGGCAGGAATCTGTTTGCGTCAATATCGCTGTAAACAGCATACAGGGCTGCCAGATCCCGCTCTGTAAACCTTCTCAGGATCAGCCGTCTGGTTTCCAGTGCGGGAGTATTGATCAAGCATTTCTCCATAACATAGTTCGTCAGGAGGATTCCTCCCCGCTCTACCTGCTGCTCCTGCAAAACCTGATATCCCCTTTGGGCAAAGAAAGGCTTTGCGGTGATGGAAGCATGGGTGAGGATGCTTCCGTGAACCGTTTTTTCCAGTTCGTCGCAGATCGCGGTGGCAATCCCTCTTCCCTGATGATCCTTATGGACGTACAGCCGGTCAAGATATCCTGTCTGATCCATATCGCCGAAGCCCGCTATCACATTATCTTCCAGTGCAACGACAGTATAATGCTCCTGAAAGGACCGGTTCCACTGATCCAGGTCCACCCTGCCGGTGGCCCACACATCTAATTGTTCTTCCGTGTAGTCTTTTGCATTCACTGAATGGACTGTATTGTAAAAAAGCTCTGCCAGTTCCGCACAATCTGACGGAGTATATCTGCGAAGTAACATCTGTCCGCCTCCTGATCCTGATTTCTGTCCATGATCTTACCATAAATGCGAGCTTTTTACCATACGTTATATCTCATGTATGATGATCGGGAAATCTGCTTGACGGGAAACTGTATTAGTTATATAATACGGTTATGAAAACTGTGTTATTCGATTAATACGGTTGGAGAGTGACATATGATATCATTTGAGGATTTTATTCCGGATGCCAGCGGACCGGTGTATCTGCAGATCATCCGCTATATCAAGCAGGGCATTGCCTCCGGTGTTATAGGAAACAGGGAGGAGATGCCTTCCAGACGGGCCCTGTCCGCACTTTTGGGCGTGAATCCCAATACCATCCAGAAAGCCTGTCATATATTGGAAGAAGAAGGAATCATCCTTTCCCGTTCCGGAGCAAAAAGCTATACATCTGTGGATGAAGCAGCTGTGGAGAAGATCCGTCGGGAACTGCTTCTGGGAGACACCGGTGTGTGGGTGAAAGCTATGAAGCAGCTTGGGCTGTCCCGCCAGGAGGCATGGGCGATGGCGGAGGAAATGTGGGAGGATGTGTAAAAGGCGGAAGATTTCCGGAGCATTTTTCTGACACGCTCCGGGAGGGCAGGAAGGTGTGAAAATGGAAAGCGGCAAAGAAGAAAAGATAGAAAGAGCTACAGTAAGAACCATGGAAAATACTATAGAAAAAAGTAAGGGAATGCTGGCTGTCTGGGCGCTTTTTTCCAGAAGCAGCTTTTATGGGATACTGGCGGTATTGTTCCTTATGACGGCCGCTGAGTGCCTTTCTTTTTATGCGGTTCTTCATGGGAGCGGGCAGACGGATATGCTGGAAATGATGATAGATAAGAGTCTGGCGGCTGCATTTTTCCTGACAGCGCTGGGGTTGATCTTTTTTATTCAGATCTGGGCGGCAGGGCGGATGGATCGGAAAAGCAGATACACTTTGATGCGGCTTAAGCTTTCGAAGACACAGTTCTTCCTGTTGAGAACCGGTTACCATGTGCTCTGCCTGACGTCGCTGTTCGCGGTACAGGTATGTGTGATCCTGTGGATGGCGTGGATGTATGAAAAGACATTTGCTCCGGTAAGCCCATCGGGACAGCTGCTGTTTCTGGCTTTTTACCGGAATGAATTCCTGCACAGCCTTCTGCCCATGGCGGAGACGGGGAAATGGGTACGCTGCGTCCTGCTGATCCTGGCATTCGGTATAGAGGCGGGATTTCAGGAGAAAAACCGGGTGGCCGGGCAGGTGGGGATGTTTGTCCTGACGGCCTGTTGGTTTGTAAGTCCCGTGGGCATGTGGTACGGAGACGTGATCTGCTGCGTGACATATGGGATCGTTATCGGGATGGATCTATTGCAGGCGGGCCTGTTTCAGAGGAAGGAAAGAGATTGCGGCCATAGCATCCGCTGAAAGTTTTACATACCGGTGATATGGGGCCGGTGGGGAATGATTTTTCAAATACGCTCTAGTACAGGATAAGGATAGATCCTGTCTATGACATAGAGTGGAGGGGCAATGTATGGCGATTCTTGGTAAGATGCTGAGAAGCCCCGGCGAATTTCTGCCGCCGGGATATGAGTTTACGGAGGAGAGAAATGTGGCGGGATGCTTACTGGGGCTCGGAATGGCGCTCAGCCTGCATTTTTTTGTCAGCCTGCGGGAAGCGGTGGAGGAATTATATTACATGGACAGGATCAGAGGGAGGATCCCGAAACCGGGTGTAACGGCGGTGCCTTTTCTGGAGCTTGTGTGGGGATATGCGGGACTTTTCCTTCCGCTGTACCTGTTTCTGGCGGGCATGATGGTATATCATTATCTCTATTATTATCGTGAAACGAAGAGCATTTATCTGATGCGGCGTCTGCCGCTGAGAGGCGTTCTGTGGAAAAGCTGTGTGCAGATTCCGCTTCTGGGCATGGGCGCGGGAGCAGTGGCAATGCTGATGCTGTTCCTGTTGTATTATGGAAGCTATCTATTGCTGGTGCCTGCGGAAGCAATCCCCGGATTCTAGCGAGTGTTTGGAAAATGCTTTTCCCAGAGTGTGTTTGAAAATGCTTTCCGCGGGGCGTGCATCCCACAAAGTGTGACGCAAGACCCAATTTGGGAGGCGTAGTGGGGCTACGGTGACTAAATTGGGGCACAGCAGGGAGCACACAAGTTCAATTTCAGACCGGATGGAGTAACAGTACTTCGTCCTGAAAACCCTTGTGCAAATATTCCGGTTTGTTTTTCCGATTGCACAGGCCCAGAATACTCAGCGCGGCACGCTGCACCTCCGCTTCTGAACCTGCACACTTAAAAAATCCTCGGAAATTTGCACAGGAACTTCAAGGATGGAGTACCAGAGGACGATCAACAATCAGGCCGTGTGGCAGAATGGTCAGGCGAAAACACTGCGTGTTTCAAAAGCCGATTTGCCGGACTGGGGATTGTGAGATAGGAAATACTTTTTTAATTCAGGAGAAATCATATGCTTGAAATCAAATCATTAAACAAAATATATAAAGAAAAAACAGGAAGCGTCCAGGCACTGAAGGATGTAAATCTGAAAATTGACCAGGGAGAGATCGTGGGACTTTTCGGGGAAAACGGCGCAGGGAAGACCACCCTGCTGAAATGTATCCTGGGGTTTCTTCCCTTTCAGGGAGAGATTTTGCTGGACGGGAAGAAAATTGACAGGGGAAACATTGCCAGATTGTCTTTTGCCACCTGTGAGCATTCCTTTTTTCTGAATCTGACTCCCATATCTCATTCGGAGTTTTACCAGATGCATTTCGGAACCTTTCGGCACAAAAGATTCGAAGCGCTGATGGATTTCTTCGGACTGCCTGTGAAGACGGCGTTGAAGAATTATTCCACGGGGCAGAAAAATCAGTTTGAAGTGATCCTGGCGCTGTGCCAGGGAGCGGATTATATTCTGATGGATGAGCCTTTTGCGGGAAATGATGTATTCAACCGGGAGGATTTCTATAAAGTGCTTCTGGGCATTCTGGAGCCGGAGGAAACTATTTTTCTTTCCACTCATCTGATCGAGGAGGTGGAAAGATTTATCGGCCGCGCTATACTGCTTAAGAAGGGTAGGGTGGTGGGAGAGATTTCCACTCTGGAACTGGAGGAGCAGAACAGGTCGTTGATCGGGTATGTAAAGGAAACTTACGGATATCGTTCCGACAGGGTGAACAGGGCATTGGAGAAGCTTACGGACGAGATGTGAGAGATCCTGACAGGAAAAATACGGCTATCAAAAACATGGTTGCCAGGGTGGGAAACCGACAGGAAGGATTTGCGGAAAGCCCTGTGAGAGGGGCGACAGAGGTTGTGAGAGCCTGTTTCAGAAATAAAGGGGATGAGAAAATGAAGAGAAGTGCATGGGCTGCTTTGATTGTCATGGTGTTATCTCTGGCCGTGCTGCCCTTGGCGGTGGTAAAGGTGAACAGCGGGAAAGAGAAGATTGTGATCACGGAAGAGGTGCTTTCCGGTGATCCTTCCGCAGCTGCGGGCATTACTCTGGATCCTGCCTCTCACTGGGACGGGCATCTGTTTTGGGATACGGTTTATACCATTGGAAGCGGGGAAGAGGCGGAAAGCATCTTTACCTTTTCGGCGGAAAGGTTAGAATGGGATTGGGAAGAGGGAAGGACGGCGTATGTATATTCTGCAGCGGGGGCCGGCTTTGGAGGCGCATATACCGACATCGGTATACCTGTCTGTCCGGAAGATTTTCCTTTTCCGGAAATCCTCCGGGCAGTGTCGGACCGGACGAAGTCGGGGGAGACCTATACAGAAACGGTCCGGATCGGTGACTATGTCCGAAATTATCCTCTGGATTTTGGCATTGGGGGAAGTTCGGTGGAATATGAAGGCGATACTGAGGAAAACAGGGATTTCCTGACAGAACTGTTTCACATTTCCACGGCCGAAGACTGTATGAATCTGACCACGGAAAAGGATGGGGAGGGAATATTGACCGGCATCAAAGGCCGGATAGCAGTGGAGGGGGATGGGATCCTGATCACGGACGCCTCCACTTTCGGGGAAGCCGGGTGTTATTATGCGTATAATTGTGAAAACCCGACATCTGGAAAGGTGGCGGACCGGGGGCAGAACAGCGGAATATTTTATCTTCCTTTCACATGGGAGGAAGGGTGGCTTGCGGTGGATGTCACCCGGATGCGGAAGGTGTGTGAACTGCCGGAAAATTCGCTTCCCGAGGGGATGCTTCTGGATGAGGAGGAAGGGTATCTGTATCTGACCGTCCGGGAGGAAGAGAATCATTTCCTTTGCGTTTACAGGTTAAGCGGGGAAGCGCCTGTTCTGGAACAGGAACTTTCGATCCGCGGGAATGAAAGGCTTATGGAAAGCGCTGATTCGGAACGTCCCCGGATCTGGGGTGGGAACCTGAGTTCCTTTCCTGTTCTCAGACAGATCAGGATGGTGGATGATGGTCTGCTGATCACCTGGAATGACAATGATTTTGCTTTTGTGACAGAGGAAGAGGGTCAGTGGTGGCTCTGGTGTAAAGGAACCTTTCCTGATTATGCGGAGCAGGGGTATGATGAGATGGTTTGGGAGACATCTTTTCTGGGAGAGCAGGGATATGAGGTGATTCGGGAGAAGCCCTTTCCCGGAGAGCAGGGATGTGTCTTTGACGGAGAACGTCTGGTGCTGGCGGCATTTGAGACATGGGAGAGCCTGGATGTGGTAGTCACAGTTTATGGCGGAGAAGGCGAGATTTACTGTGGTCTGTACAGACACAGCGGAGGGACGGATCCTTACGGAGAGACGGATCTTTATGGGGATACCCCTTATCAGGAGCAGCTTCTGCCTGTGGGGCAGGACGAGTGGCGGTTTTTGGATGACCGGAATTCCGGGGAGCTGTATATCCGGGGGACGGACATACCGGTGGAGCCGTTAAGGGTGAGGCTCGAAGAGGATTTCGGAGGAGTTCTTCAGCAATAGCCAATAGCCTGTGCCGCAGACTTGTCATGAATATGGAAGCTAGTGGGGTGTACATATGAAAGTAACGCAGAAGATTGTTGGAATTGTACTTTCTCTGTCATGCATATTGTTTCTGACAGGATCAGGACAACCGGCGGATACGGAAACGGAAACACGTTTTCCACCGGAACTGGTAAGTATGCTGGAAGAAGCTTTTATGGAGAGCGGATGGTGGGGTGTACAGAAATTGCTGAGTACAGGCGGCAGCATGTCAGAGACGGACGGTGTACAGCCTGGAGCAGGTGCGAACCAGTCAGTGATCAATGGCATTCCGTCCGGATCAGGCGAGAACCAGTCGTGGATCAATGGCATTTCTTCTGGGTCAGGCGAGAACCAGTCAGGGATTGATGGTGCGCAGCCAGGGACGGATCGTATTCGGTCAGAGACAGAGGATACGCAGCCGGGAATGGATAATGACCGATCTGGGGAGGACGGCGTCCAGTCCGGCACAGGAGACCGGCGGTCCGGGGAGGAGCTTGATCCGTCCGAGACAGACAGTACCGCGCCTGTATGGAGCTGCGTGGACTGGCTGAGTAATTCGGAGATATTCCAGCACTTTCCGCTGATCAATGCGTATGCGGATCAGATGACATATGAGTATGAGCCTTACGACGCAGTCTCCTGTTTGTATCGCGGACCTGAGGATATCTATTTTATCTATTACCTGACGGATCGGGAGAGGGGAAAATATGCTTTTGTCTATGAATCAGGGAAATGCGGCGGGGAACGTGCCTATTCCGTTCTGCTGGCTGATCTGACAGAGGATGTGCTCGTGCCTGTGGCTGAATTCGATGTACAGGACAATATCGGAAAGATGTTCCTGTACGGAGATGAGTACTATTATATTTACGGTTGGAAGAGCGGCGCTTCAGGAGACGGCTATGACGGCTTTATGCTGCACAGACTTTCCGTAAATCCCAAAAGGGAGACGCTTTTGGGGCGAAATACGGCGGAGGGAGGATTTGTCCTGACAGAAGGGGAAATCTTTGTGACGGAAAAGACCGCGGACCTCTTTACGCCCTCGGAGCGCAGAGTGGGGCAGTTCGGTTATATTGTCTATGACAACTTCTGGGATTTTGAGGAAGAAAGAAATCTGCCCTATGCAGATGAGAAGACATTCGAGAGACTGAAAGAGGCTTATGCGGAGATAGAGCTTGAGGGAGAATTTCAGGATTGTGATTCGGAGACGAACGCCGTCTTCCTGGAAGCTTTCCGGAAACTGGTGCAGAATGAGACTGATTTTTATGACCCGGAGACAGGGCAGGACTTTTTCTTAAAGGATTATGAAGGTGTGCAGCTGGATATCAAAGAAGAGGGAGTTTATGACCCGGGCCGCTTTGCGTATTACTTTTTCGATGCTGATGGGGACGGTTATCCTGAACTTGGCATTTTAGAGCAGTATCCCGACGGACATTCCGCGTTCCTCTACCTGTTCCGGTACGATCCGGATAGGGCGGAATACAGCCTGTGGAATACCCTGTATCCGCCCTATGACCTGCTCCTTGGGACAAGGAAAGTGTTGGAGTATGACGGGTATCATATGAAAAAGGATTACGGATATTATCAGCTTGACGCGGAGGGCAGGGTGGAGTATAAAGCGTATCTCTATTATCTTCCCATCCGTCTGTTTGAACAGCTCTGTCTTGTCATGCTCCCGGCTTATACCGATCCTGACCTGAATGAGAATGTAAACCGGAGAATGGAGCAGTGCGGTATCTGCGTGAGAGGATCAGGGGAATGGTATTTCCGGGTGACGGAAGAGCAGTTTGGAGAACTGGAAGAAATCTTCTGGGAGGCCATGGGATCAGTGGAAGAGAAGAGGATGGAGGTCCTTTATACATATGAGGAGCTTTTCGGAAAGTAACGCCCAGCCGGTGTAACAGGCCACGGAACGTAACAGTTCAGATAGGTATTTGAACTGTCACGATGACACTGTGCTCGCAATTTTGCAAAAGGAGCTGTCTGAACTGTTTACCACGGAACTGCTGTTACGCCGGTTATACAGGTTGACGGTATATGGAATATGAGGAATGCGCCTGATGACGGCGCAGGTGCATTGTTAAATGCGTATGGAACAGAAATCCATACGCATTTTTACGGCTGCTTTTTCTTTGATCTCCGTCTGCTTTCTCTCATTACTTCGTAGATGTATTTATGCACATCCGCATATCGCTGGTATTTCCTGCACCATACTTTATTTTTACAAAGTGAATCTTTACAGATTCTTCCTTTAGGGCATCTTCCGGTTATACGACATATCAACATACGGATCCATATGACTACCCACCAGATGATACTGCCTCCGACTATTAAGATTGCTAAAAATTCTATCAATTCACTCAATGTAAGTTTCCTTTTTACGTTTCTGGCATAGCATCGACCTGGCCGATTAATGTATGCTCTATTAAAGAGTAGCATTAGACACCAGAACGAAAGGGAGAATGCATGGGAAATATATATGACGGAATATTCCGGACAATGTTGAATGATTGTCGGAAACTGATCATCCCGGTGATCAATGAGATATTCAGGGAGGCCTATACAGGGGAGGAAGAGATTTGTTTTTCACCCAATGAACATTTTATGGATCGTCAGGAGGCAGCGGACCAGGAGAGGATAACGGACGCGAATTTCACAGTCATCGGAAAGACCCGGAAGAAATACCACATTGAGTGTGAGAGCAGTCTGCCTGACGGGAGGATAGCGATAAGGCTGTTTGAATAAGATGCGCAGATCGCTCTGGATGAGGGAGAAGTCAGTGCGGAAACTCTGACAGTGACATTTCCCAATACGGC
>CAMWWF010000092.1 GCA_947177885.1 uncultured Lachnospiraceae bacterium | reverse complement strand
GTTCAAACGTCTTCCAATCCTGTTTTCCATATATAAATTTCATACCTGATCTCCCTTTTTTCAGAAAACTCTCTTAAATTTCCCGCTCCCTGCATTCTTCCGTGTGCGGCTCAACTCTTCTCAGCGGGCGTATTCTGACTGTTCCGGATTTCCGTCCGTTCTTGTCCGTTCAGTCGGAAGCTGATCTTTGTGAGCCGGTAAATTTTATCCGTCACTTCCTCAGACAGCATTTCCTTTTCCATTCTCCATACCCAGTTGCCTCCCAGTGTGGAGGGTTTGTTGATCCTGGCCGTTTTATCCAGTCCCAAGTAATCCTGCAGGGGAATGATGCAGGTGTCCGCCGCGCTCATCATTGCCAGCCGCACATAATCCCAATACTTCTCTTCATCCGGAGTATCCGCATTGTCCATATATTCCTCCGCGAAATTCCTGCTCTCCTCATCCAGCCCCTGATACCATTGCACCAGGGTCTCGTTATCATGAGTTCCCGTGTACACCACACAGTTCTTATCATAGCAGTGAGGCAGATAACCCGTATCCTCTTCGGGATCAAAGGCAAATTCCAGCACCTTCATGCCGGGATAACCGCTGTCTTTCAGAAGCTTATGTACGGAAGGCGTCTGCAGCCCCAGATCTTCCGCGATAATATCCTTGGGGCCGAGTCTTCCCTGCAGTGTTGTAAACAACTCCATACCGGGTCCCTTTTCCCAATGACCGTTCTCCGCCGTCTCCTCTCCCCAGGGAATGCTGTAGTATTCGTCAAACCCCCTGAAATGGTCGATGCGCATCACATCATACAGCTTAAAACAATGCTCCAGCCGCCTGCACCACCATTGATACCCCGTCTGTCTGTGGTAATCCCAACGGTACAGCGGATTTCCCCAGAGCTGCCCTGTGGCGGAAAAGGCGTCTGGCGGACAGCCCGCCACTGCAATGGGCTGATATTCGGGATCAAACTGGAACATCTCCGGGCTGGCCCACGCATCCGCGGAGTCAAAGGCCACATAAATGGGAATATCACCGATAATCCGGATTCCCTGTTCATTGGCATGGGCTTTCAGCTTACTCCACTGCTCCTGGAACTTAAACTGAATATATTTAAAAAATTCTATATCATAATAACACTCCCGTCGATAATAATCCATTGCAAATCCCCAGCGCTTCCTGATATCCTCCGCCCACTCGCTCCACGCCACGCCGCCAAAGCATTGCTTTACCGCCATAAAGAGCGCGTAATCCTCCAGCCAGAACGCATTCTCCTGTGTGAAACGGATAAACTCCGGATTCCGGGAAATATCGCTCCGCTCATAAGCCAGGCGGAGCAGGGAGAAGCGCTGTCTGTACAGCTTCTCATAATCGATCAAAACAGGATCGTCGCCAAAATCACAGGCGGCGCACTCTTCTTCCGTCAACACTCCCTCTTCGATCAGAGCCTCCAGATCGATCATATAGGGATTCCCTGCAAAGGACGAAAAAGACTGGTAGGGAGAATCCCCATAGCTGGTAGGGGAGAGCGGGAGGATCTGCCAGTAACTCTGTCCCGCTTCCTTCAGCCAGTCAACAAATTCATAAGCTTCCCTGGAAAAACAGCCTATGCCGTACTTCGACGGCAGACTGGTGGCCGGAAGCAAAATACCGCTTGCTCTGTTCATATACACCTAACCTCTCTATTGCCGCCCTGCGGCATGACCATTTCCTTCACACTTCCCGTCATGCCGCCTGCGGCGGCATAAACAATCAATACGAAGACGCCCGTTCTCGGCGTTCTTCTGTGTGCAACTTAGATTTTCTCAGTCCGCGTACTTTATGGGCTTAGAAAATCTTTGCACACTTTCCCAGCATCATACCGCTGTGAGCCTCCACGCGGATGCTCTTCTCCGCTTCCGCCACCGCCTTACGGCAGTCCGCCTCACTGCCGTCCGCCAGAATCTCCCATGCACCTTCGGGAAGCTCCATCGTATAATCCTCGGAAGCAGTATTATAGATCACGAACAGCTCCTCCCAGTCTCCGCAGTCATCAGAAGATTTGTTATCCACTTTAAAAGATACCACTCCATCCCCATGAACCCGCTTCTCTGCAACGCGTTTTACCGCCAGAGATGACTTATCGCACAGACCGGGCAGTTTCTTCCTGAGTCGGATCAGCCCCTTATAATAATCCACCAATTCTCCGTATTCCACGGTCCGGCTCCACTGCAGCATATTGATCTCCGGTGAGGAACAATAACTGTTCTCCTCACCCCCTTTGGTCCGTCCGAACTCTTCCCCCGCCTGCAGGAACAGCCTTCCCTGACAGGTGAAATAGATAAAAGCCGCAAGCTTGTTGGCTGCAAGCACATCCTCGTAACGCTTTGTAAAATCAGGCTCGTCGCGCATGGACAGCACCAGTTTATCCCAAAGGGTGAAATTATCATGGGCCGAAACATAATTGATGATCTGCGCACAGCTCTTCGGAGCAAAATCCGCTCCGCCGTCTTTCCATCCCGTGACGGCATGGAGAAGAGGAGATTCCAATCCGCTGCCTCCATTGACAATTCCCGGCTCCTCACCATAAAAGACATGTCCCTTGATCAGATCTCTGGTATCATCGCAAAAAATCCCGATCCCCTCGTCCAGATAGCGGATATTTTCTTTTAATGCCGCCTTTACACCGTCTTCCATGGGTGAATTGTCCGCTCCCCAGGGTTCTCCGTACAGAAGCTTCTCGCCCTTTCCGAATTCATCATCCAATTCACGCCGGATCCGGTTCATCAGTTCCACCGTCAACAGTCCCATCAGATCAAAACGGAACCCGTCCAGATGATATTCCCTGGCCCAGTACATGACGGAGTCCGCGATGTAGTTATCCACCATGGACCTGCCTGCGGCTATGTCATTTCCACAGGCGGAACCGTTAGACAGACTGCCATCCTCCCGGTGACGGTAGTAATAGCCCGGAACCATCCTCTGAAGCCAGGAATCTTTTCGGTAAGTGTGATTATATACCACATCCATGACCACCCGAATGCCGTTTTCATGAAATGCCCGGATCATCTCCTTGCACTCCCTGATCCTCACCGTTCCATCCTGAACATCCGTGGCGTAGGAGCCTTCCGGTACATTAAAATTAAGAGGATCATAGCCCCAGTTGTACTGCCCTTCCTCCCCCGCCTCATCCACGGAACCATAGTCGAAGAAAGGCAGCAGATGAACATGGGTGACACCAAGTTCTTTCAGATATTCCATACAGGTGGGGTATCTGCCGTTCGTGCCGTTTACCGTAAATGCCTTATACTTTCCGCGATACTCCTCCGGCACACCGCTCTGCGCATCATAGGAGAAGTCCTTGATATGCAGCTCATAAATGATCTCCTCCCTCTGCCTTTCGGGCACCGAATCCGACGCAAAGCCCGGCGGATCCGTCCGCCTCAGGTCCACCACCATGCTCCTGACCCCGTTACAGCCACAGCCCAGGGCATAGGGATCGGCGGTACTCACTTCCTCTCCGTCGTTTTGAACAAGGTAATCATAGTACATCCCATGGAGATTCTCCTGTAATTCCGTCACCCATACGCCTTTTTCCTTCGGCTGCAGTTCCTTTTCCAGCCAGGCCTCCGAATCATTATCGCGATAAAGACGCAGCACTACTCTCTCTGCCAAAGGACTCCACACCTTAAATACAGTCCTTTCCCCCTCACATTTTGCGCCCAGGTCTCTGCCGTCATATCGGAATTTCTCCTCAAACTCCCTGCTGACAAAGACCGCATCCGTAAAAGTTTTCTTATCTTTCAACTTTCCCTCTCCATTCCAGTTCCAAACTGTCAAAACTATTCCGAGCCGGCCTTGGCCCCTTACAGCAATTTATTCCGCCTCTCTTATTGTGGTGCCGAAACTTCAAAGAGCCACTGCAAAATAGATTTCCTTATTCTGCAGCAGCTCTTACCATGTTGTCATCCTTCCCCGAAGACAAATACGACAACTTTTCTGTTGTGATGCCGGGAGAGACACCGCATGCCTCCCCGGGTCACATACACTTGATACAAATCACAGGAATGCCGCGTGTAGCTTTGCACACTTAGCCCTTCACAGCTCCCGATACGCCTTCCACGTAACACTTCTGTGTCAGCAGGAAGAGGATCGATATGGGAATGGAGATCATGACACAACCCGCATAGAACTGCGTGTAATAATACTCCACAAATTCCTGTTCCAACATGGTCCAAAGCCCGATGGCAATGGTGTAGTACTGGGAATCATTTCCCATGATAACCTTGGCAAAGATGTAGTCCACCCAGGGACCCATAAATGCCGTGATCAGAGTATACGTAATGATGGGCTTTGACAGAGGGATCGTAATGCGGACAAAGGTATCCCACTTTGTAGCTCCGTCAATATAGGCCGCCTCATCGATGGACTTGGGGATCGTATCAAAGAATCCCTTCGCCATGTAAAATCCCAGACCTGCGCCGCCCGAGTAGACCAGCACCAGTGCCACCTGCTTCAGCACGCCCGTCTCCAGCAGTCCCAGACCCTTTAAAATGTAGTAGACAGCGATCATAGACATAAAGCCCGGGAACATACCCAGTATCAGTGCGATATTCATGAATTTCTTACGCATCTTAAAGCGCAGGCGGCTCATAACGTAGGAGACGCACAGCACGAAGAATGCGGACAGGATCGTACTGAATATGGCGATCACCAGTGTATTGGTGAACCATCTGGTAAAGTTGATATTACTGTTCCCGTGGAACAAATTGATATAATTGTCCAGAGTAAAGCCTCTGGGCCAAATATAGCTCTTGTAAGAACCGCTCTCGGCCCTGAACGAAGTCAATATTACATATAAGATCGGCAATATCCAGATAACGCTGAGCACCGCCAATAATATATGGCAAGCCGTATTTACAATAAATCTTTTTGTCTTCATTATTGGAACGCCCCCTCATCTTTATATGCGCCTGTTCGACGATAAGTGATCAGCGACAGGGTTGCCAGAATGATAAACACCAGGATACCGATAACAGCACCTAAGTTGTAATCCTTCTGGGTGATTGTCAACCGGTACAGCCAGGTTACCAGCAGATCCGTCTTGCCCGCGTAATAATAATCCATGGAATCGGGTCCGCCGCCTGACAGCAGGAAAATAACATTAAAATTATTGATATTTCCCGTGAAGGATGTGATCAGGTTCGGTGTCATGACAAACAGCATATAAGGAAGAGTGATCTTCCGGAAGATGGTAGCCGCACTGGCTCCGTCAATCTTCGCCGCCTCATACAGCTCCGCGGGAATATTCTGCAGGATACCGGTGGTGGACAGCATGGTAAAAGGCACGCCGATCCAGATATTGATGCAGATGATCGTGATCTTGGCATACAGAGCGTTGGTAAAGAAAGGAATGGATTCCGTTGCTCCGATGATTCCAAACTCTCTCAAAAGCACGTTCACAGGACCATTTGCGTTAAAGATCGTTCTCATGCTCAGCAGCGTTACGAACTGAGGAACCGCCACTGACAGCACGAACATAAATCTCCAGAATCCCTTTGCCCTGGTACCCTTGCGGTTGATCAGAAGTGCCAGCAGCATGCCAAGGATAAAGCAGCTGACGGTTGCGAACACCGCCCAGATCAACGTCCAGGACAATACAGGCCAGAAGGTGCCTGCCAGCTTGCTTCCCTGTGAGAACATCGCCTTGAAATTGTCAAGTCCAACCCAGCTGAACAGATTTCCCGGCGGCTGATGTTCATGATCGTAGCTGGTAAATGCGATCAGTATCATGAAGATCAGCGGAACGATGGTGAAACAGACAATTCCAAAAATGGGAAAAGCCAGCAGGAAAGCATGCAGGTTCTCTTCCTTCAACGATTTAATATCATCTTTAAATGTAGGTATATGTTTTCCTTTTTCCTTCCGCACCTGTGTACAGTACGCGCTCTTTCCGGACATACAGCCCAGAAAGACAATGGCTGCCGTCAGCACCAGTGTGATCACGCCGTACAGCAGGCAGAGCATGGAGTCGTCACCTGCGGAATACTCGTAGATCCCCAAAGCCGCATTATAGACTTCTCCCTGCTGCGCAGTACCCAGGGTAATGAAATCACCCAACGCGCTTATACCGAAAGTAAAGAGATAAATAAAGTATGCTATTTCCAGTGCGAGGAAAAAGAGTCCTCTGCCGATCTGACGGTTCATAAGATTTCCAAGGCCAAAGACAAAGAAGGAAGCCTTAGTGACCGTATTTCCCTTTTTAAATACCTGCGATGTTGCGGCATCGCCCGGCCTGTCATAGACAGGCTGGGCCTTTTTCTTCTTAATTCCCATAGAAACCCCCTAAATATCTGCTATTCCGCCGTCATTGCGTCCACAAAAGTATCCAGCTTCTGCTGCACATTGTCCTTGGTGATCTCGCCGCTTCGGATCTCTGTAGGGATCGTATTTGCATATGTCCAGTATCTTGCGCTGAATACGGAGTTTGTAGGCTGTGCAACGCTTGCTTCATTGGACTCCTTGATCAGGATTGCCGCAAGGGGATCTGCCTTTACCGCTTCGCTCTCACTCGCATTTATATTGGCAGGAATCTGTGCGGACAGTTCATAGCGCAGAACCTGATTCTCCTCATTGCCGAGGAAGGTTGCGAAAGCTACCGCTGCCGCCATATTCTGGGACTTTGCGTTCACACCGATACACTTGGAACCATAGAAGCCAAGCATCTGATAATCGGTTCCGTCAGGATTAAAGGTAGGAATAACCGCCATACCCAGATCATCACCCAGGATTCCCTTATACAGGTCGCAGTTCCAGGAACCGTCAAACCATGCGCCGAGTCTGTGATCTCCCACCAGCTCGGATACGGAGATCTCTCCGTCGTAAGCGCATTTCGGATTGTTGATCAGGTCGATCAGGTAATTGGTAACCGCAACGCCTGTAGCGTTATTCCAGTCAACTCCCGCGCTCAGATCACTTCCGTCCGCTCCGAAGATGCTCAGGCCCGCGCCATAGTAATAAGCGCCCAGTTTCCAACCGCCTGCGGACTCAAAATAGAAGTTATACACATTGTCCGCTGTCTCCTTCGCCATGATCTGCTCTAAGGATACAATATCCGACTCATCCAGGATGGTCTTGTCATAAAACATAAAGAAAGTATTATGGGTAAAAGGAATGGCATAAATCGCGTCGCCCACAGCCACTGTCGCGATAACGGATTCCGCATTTGTCTCTTTTACCATAGTCTCGGCTTCACCGCCAAGTCTTGCAATGGCTCCTGCTTCCACCAGAGAGGGAAGCTGATCGTTTGCAAACATGAATACATCCGCTGCCGCTCCCACATCCTTCAGGATGTTTTCCGCACATTTATCTTCTCCCACGATCTCCGTGGTCCAGGTAATGTTGTACTCAGGATGAGCCGCTGCAAAAGCCTGCTGCTGCTGTTCCATAATTCCGGTATCCACCTGATTCTGAGGGCAGTATACTTTCAAGGATACATCCGTAGTACCTGTAGTGCCCCCCCCATTTGATGAATTTCCACTGTCTGCCGTACCGCTGCCTGCCGCACCGCTGCCTGACGTACCGCTGTTTCCGCACCCGGTCATGGCGGCAACAACCATGGTAGCCGTTAAAAATGCAGCCAATAACTTCTTTCTCATAAGATTACCTCCTTAAAAGTTTTGTTAAGTTTCGTTATGCGGATATGGTAGCATAAAATTTTAAGAATTTCAATCCTGTTTTTATGCACTTTTTCTTGGTTCCACCTATATCTTATCTACTTTTGTGCAATCTGTACACCATTTCGAAATTTTTGCGAAACCGTTTCGCGAAACTTTTTCGAATCTTTTTTCGTTTTCTCTGTCCTCATACTCCGACGGATCACGGTTATTCTCCATCTTCAAACACCCCACGGCATCTGCCAATGATCATAATCGGTCCGGAACCTGCGTTCCGTAAAACGCAAAAGTTGACTCATGCATGGTCTGTAACAATGTAATGCCGTCAAATAGCGCTCCGATTCTACAAAGGCCGACAGCCAGCGCCATACATGCGACAGCCGCTTTCACACAGTGCCATGGCGCTCCCATGGCCGATGGGCATTCCGACCTGCAAAACAGGATAAAGAAGTTTCGCTGCTGTTCTTGTTTTCCATATTTTATACTGTTATAATTGACTTAAACAGAAAAATTATTTTTGTAAAATTTGACAAACTTTTAAGGAGTCTGACCATGGCTACGATCAATGATATTGCGGCAAAACTGGGTATATCCAAGAGCACTGTCTCCAAGGGACTGAATAATGCCGATGACGTGAGCGCCGAAACACGAAAGAAGATTCTTGAGACAGCGGTAGAACTGGGATATATCAATAAGCGGCAGCAGAAGAAGTCCAAAAAGCTCTGTATTCTGATAGAAAATATGGATTATAACACCCCGAATCAGTTTGGTCATGATATTGTTCTGGGCTTTAAGCAGATGGCAGAGCCCGAGGGCTGGACTGTGGATATCATTCCCATCAGCATAGACTTCCAAAAGATGACTCCTTATGACATTTTCATGATGCAGGGGGGATACTGCGCCTCCTTCATTCTGGGCATGTCTCTTCTGGATCCCTGGATGAAGGAGATGAACGCTTCCGGAGTGCCCACTGTCCTATATGACAATTATGTCAAAAACAACCCCAATATTGCGTCCGTGGGCTGTGACAGCCAGGAGGGATTCGAGCTTGCGGTGAAACATCTGATCCGGCTTGGGCATAAAAAAATAGGCCTGATATCAGGCCCCTTGGATTCCTATATCCTGAAAGCCAGATATCATGCCTATATCAACGCGCTGAGCAAATACGGTCTGGAAATAAACGAAGACTATATCGGTCTCGGTTATTATGTGGCCGAATCCACCAGGACTTATATTCCGAAGCTGATCGGGGAAGGGGTTACAGCCATCCTGTTTTCCCATGACGTCCGAGCCATCTCCGCCATCACGGAATGCAAGGACAGAGGGATACGGATTCCCGAAGATCTCAGCATCATCGGCTTTGACGATCTGCCCATGGCCTCTTACATCACGCCTCCCCTGACCACCATCCGTCAGGACCGGATCGCCTTGGGAAAGTGCGGATTTTACGCCCTGTCCTGTCTTCTGAATCAGGTGACCATAGGCTCGATCCTGCTTCGGGCCCCGCTGATCGTCAGAGGCTCCACGGGACCGGCGCCGGCAGGCGGTGGTTCCTACGGGAATCCTGTTTCTCCTTAAAGGAAAATGCCGGTATGGCAGACAAAATCGCATGATCTGTGTTCCCGTGTCAGCCTGTCACGTCACAATATTATTCAGCCAGACGCCCTTCTTCACCAGTATAAACCCGATCACGCATTTAATGATATCCAGCAGCTGGCAGCTCAGATACAGCGGCACCATGGGCAATCCGGTAAAACGGCTCAGCACATATGCCAC
>CAMWWF010000091.1 GCA_947177885.1 uncultured Lachnospiraceae bacterium | reverse complement strand
GCAGCTGTCCGTGCGAGCACGGCATCTGCATGACAGCCGACCTGGCTTTGTGATGTCTCTCACCACACCCTGCAACGCTTCGCCTTGCAGGGGCGTTGCACGCGCCTGATCGTCCCTCATGCAGCTGTCCGTGCGAGCACGGCATCTGCATGACAGCCGACCTGGCTTTGTGATGATCGACTATTCCGGCTGTTTGCCGATGTATGCAAGGATACCGCCGTCAACGTAAAGGATATGCCCGTTCACCGCATTGGATGCCTCGGAAGCAAGGAATACGGCAGGACCTGCCAGCTCTTCCGGCTTTAACCATCTGTTGGCGGGAGTCTTGGCACAGATGAACTGATCGAAGGGATGTCTGCTTCCATCGGGCTGCTTCTCGCGCAGAGGCGCCGTTTGAGGGGTCTCGATATAGCCGGGGCCAAGGCCGTTACACTGAATGTTGTACTGGCCGTACTCGGAACAGATGTTTCTGGTCAGCATCTTCAGTCCGCCCTTTGCGGCAGCGTATGCGGATACTGTCTCACGGCCCAGCTCGGACATCATGGAGCAGATGTTGATGATCTTGCCGTGGCCCTTCTTGATCATGGCGGGAATAACAGCCTTGGACACGATGAAAGGCGCGTTCAGATCCACGTCGATCACCTGTCTGAACTGATCCGCGGTCATCTCGGTCATGGGAATTCTCTTGATGATACCCGCATTGTTCACCAGGATATCGATTACGCCCACTTCCTTCTCGATCTGAGCTACCATGGCGTTTACCGCTTCCTCATTGGTAACGTCGCATACATAGCCGTGAGCCTTGATGCCTTTCTCGGCATAGGCAGCCAGACCCTTGTCCACCAGTTCCTGCTTGATGTCATTGAAAACGATGGTTGCGCCTGCCTCCGCATAAGCGGATGCGATCGCGAAACCGATACCATAGGAAGCGCCTGTTACCAGAGCGATCTTGCCTTCCAGTGAAAAATTGTTTACATAGTTGTTTGCCATTTCTGCTTCTCCTTTATGATATTTTTTCGCAACCGTCCAGACCAGTCCGTACGGTTACTTTTTTCTTTCTCTTTACATTAAATCCTTCATGGCTACACCGTCCATGTCGTCAAAGTCCTGATTCTCGCCCACCATACCCCAGATAAAGGTATATGCCCTGGAACCGCATCCGGAATGGATGGACCAGCTGGGAGAGATCACAGCCTCCTCGTTTCTCATGACGATATGGCGCGTCTCGTCGGGTTCGCCCATGTAATGCATTACGAATGCATCCTCAGGCATCTCGAAATAGAGATAGACCTCCATACGTCTGTCGTGGGTATGGCAGGGCATCGTATTCCACACACTGCCCGGCTCAAGCCTGGTCATTCCCATCTCCAGCTGGCAGCTCTCCACCTGGCCGGGAAGGATATACTTGCAGATGACTCTGTGATTCGCATCCTCCAGAGAACCAAGCTCTACCTTATTCTCGTCCTTTACAATGACCACACCATCCTCAGGAGTGCCCTCCGGCCTGATCAGCACAGTGGGACAGGTCCTGTGTGCAGGAGCGGAATTCAGATAAAATTTCGCAGGTTCGGAAGCATCATCACTGGCGAAAACGATGTCTCTGGAACCCATTCCGATGTACATTGCCTCTTTGAAGCCCACCTTGTATACCTTACCGTCAACGGTAATGGTGCCGGCTCCTCCGATATTGATCACGCCGAGTTCTCTTCTCTGGCAGAAGTACTCTGCACGGAGCTCGTCCCCTGCCGTCAGGGTGATCGGCTCTACAGGCACTGCCGCACCCGTAATGATTCTGTCAATGTGGCTGTATACCAGCTTGATCTCGCCGGGAACGAAGAGATTCCGGATCAGGAACTCCTCTCTCAGACGCTCTGTGGTATAATGCTTCACATCTCTTGGTGATACTGCTGTTCTAAGTTCCACCTTACACGCCTCTCTTTCTTCAATATCCGGTCAGTGATGTTTTAGAGAAAAGACCGATATTGAGTGTTACCTTTTATGAAAGCACTTACATTATAGCATACAAAGGTAAGTATTTCCAATAAATTTTTGTTAATTTCTCTAAAACCCATGTACAACTTGTACTTAATATACAGTATAATCGAATTTTTTATCAAAGTCCATGTAAATATTAACAAAAAGGATGTATTTTTATTTTATGGCCCACAGAACGGCAATTGCCCCCATTCTGATGATGGGGGCAAAGATATCCTTACTTTCCCTTATGCTCCAACGCCTGGGCTCGCATCTCCTTCGCATTGGAAAGCGCCGCCTCCGTCAGTTCGTCACTGCCCAGAAGTCTCGCAAGCTCACCCAGGGATTCCTCCATCTCCAGCGCCCGGATATCCGTGATCGTATTGTCCTGTGTACTGCTCTTCTCAATGACGAAATGGGTATCCGCCATGGCGGCGATCTGGGGCAGATGGGTGATGCAGATGACCTGGTGGGCCTTCGCCACGGTGTCAAGCTGCTCCGACACCCTCCATGCCGTCTTCCCGCTGATCCCGGCATCGATCTCGTCAAAGATCAGCGTGTCGATATCGTCTCTTCCGGACAGCACCGTCTTGATCGCCAGCATCACTCTGGACAATTCTCCGCCGCTTGCCACCTGGGCCAGCGGTTTAAGGCTCTCCCCGGGATTGGTGGAGATCAGGAACTCCACATCGTCGTATCCCTTGGCGGTAACTGCCTGTGACCGCCGGACCGCGATCTCAAAGGCCACTGTTAGAAAATTCAGGTTCACCAGCGCCTCCTTCAATTTCTCCGTCAGCACTCCCGCATTTTTCCTGCGTATGGAAGAAAGCTTCTCACATGCCTTTTGAAGCTTTTTCTCCGCCTTTTCCAGCTTTTTCTCCAGCTCCCGCATATAGGTATCATAGTCCGACAGCTTATCCAAAAGCCGCTGTCTCTCCTCCCCATATGCGATCACGGCTTCTATGGTGTTACCGTATTTTCCCTTGAGATGATTCAGGGTGTTCAGCCTCTCTTCCACCAGGGCAAACTCCTCTTCATCAAACTCACAATCACTCATATATTCCGACACATCCCGATTGTAATCGGCAAGCAGGCTGTCAATCTCCGCAAGCTGTCCTTCCAGCTCCCCCAGGCGGCCATCGTAAACGGATACGTTCCTCAGAGAACGCAGCGCACGGCTCAGGGAGCTCCCCGCGCCGGTATCCTCCTCATTGCCGGTATAACGGTAACTCTCCGCCAGGCTCTCCGTGATCTTTCTGCTGTTCGCCATCAGGCGGTAACGCTTCTCCAGCTCCTCATCCTCACCGGGCACCGGTTTCGCCTGACTGATCTCATTCCATTCGAACTCAGCCAGCGCTTTCTCCTTTTCCTTGGCCTCTTCGTCCATGGTTTCCCCGTCCAGCTCCCTGCGCAGCTGACTGCATTCTCTGTAAGCTTCCTCCACGGCCAGGGCCGCAGGTTCGAATTCACTGCCGCAATAAGAATCCAGAATCTCCATATGCTTTTTCTTGTGAAGCAGGGACTGATGTTCATGCTGTCCGTGAATATCGATCAGCGTCTCCGCCAGTTCCTTCACCTGCTTTGCCGTCACCGTCTCACCGTTGATCCTGCAGACACTCTTGCCGGCCTGCAGCTTACGGCTGATAATGACGGTTCCGTCCTCCTGAGCCTCCAGCTCCATCCGGTCCAGTTTCTGCCTCACCTTCTCGCTCTGTGAGACAAAAACAAGCTCCACAAGCGCACTCTCCGCTCCCTTTCGAAGCATCTCTTTGTCAAATTTTCCGCCGAGAGCCAGATTCACAGAACCTATGAGCAGGGACTTGCCCGCACCCGTCTCACCTGTGAGGATATTCAGCCCCTCACCAAACTCTACCTCTGTCTCCCGAATCAGCGCCAGATTTTTGACATGTAAACTTTGTAACATATTCCTCTCCTTACGTACCCTCTCCGCTGATCATCAAAACCATTCACTGCATATTGTAAAAAATTTTCCACACTTTCAGCCCAGCATGGCATGGATCTGTTCCATCAGTGCCTGTGTCTCTTCCACAGATCTCACTGCCACAAATATGGTGTCGTCCCCGGCAATACAGCCCACGATCTCCGGGAATTTCATGGCATCCAGCGCCGCAGCCACCGCCATCGCCATACCTGACACCGTTTTGATCACCAGGATATTCTGTGCCATATCCATGGAAGAAAAACCGTCACGAAGTACACGGATGTACTTGTCGCCCAAATGACTGTCTTCCTGCTTCAGGATAATGTATTTCTGTCTGCCGTTCCTCAGCGGGATCTTGGAAAGATTCAATTCCTTGATATCCCGCGAAACAGTGGCCTGGGTCACCGCAAGACCTGCCTCCCTCAGATAATTTGCCAGCTCCTCCTGGGTTCCCACATCATACTTCTGTATCATTTCTATGATCTTGGCATGTCGATTCTTTTTCATTTATTTTCAGTTCTCTCCCATCTTCTTATGCAACACCTCTAAGAAGCTCACCTGATTCAGCTGCAGGAATTCCGTGGTCTTCTCGGACTGTACAATGCGGATCCTGTCTCCCGTCCGCATGGGAATCACATGGCAGCCGTCAAAATTGGCCTCCACCGTCTGGATCCTGCCACCCCTTCCTTCCGGGATCACGATCTCGATCACATCCTCGGGGGACAGGATGATACTGCGCTTATTCAATGTATGGGGGCAGATAGGAGTCAGCATGATAAGTTTCGCTCTGGGTTCGATCAGAGGACCGCCCGCCGACAGGTTGTAGCCTGTGGAACCTGTCGGCGTGGTCACGATCATACCGTCCGCATTATAATGATTCAGAAATTGTCCGTTCACATAGATATTGAACTTAATGATCTGCAGGGAACCGCTTCTGGATACCACAATATCGTTCAGCGCCCACCCCTCTTCCGAACCGCCGTTTGCACAGAGGATCCTGCCGTTCAGCATCATACGGCTCTCGCTGGTATAATCTCCCGCGATCAGACGCTCCAGAGACTCTTCCAGATTAGACAGCTCGATTTCCGTCATATACCCCAGAGTGCCCAGATTCACTCCGATAATGGGGATGCTGAGTTTCTTCGTCTCCCTGGCCGCCTGAAGCACCGTGCCGTCCCCTCCGAGTACGATGATACAGTCCACATCTGTCGGAAGATCCGCCGGCGCCTCCTCGCTGTCCACCCGCATATTTTCCTTCCAGTCTTCCTCCTCGACCCACGCGGTGGCCTTCTGCCCTTTTCCCTCCAGAAAAGCACAGATTCTCTTGGTGGTCTCCAGATTCTTATCCTTATGCCGGTTGGCAAATACTAAGAAATGTTTCATACCCATGCCTCCATTTCTATATCACAGACTCTTGAAATCTCCAGACTGCTCATCAAGCGGCTTTCCGGAAATCGTTCCGGACGATTCCCCGCTTTTACGGATACCTTTTAACCGCAATGCCTGATTCTTCTTCCTGTGATTTCGAGAAGCTATTATCCTGCACTGTCGAAATTCCCACCTCACCCCGCATAAGGCATCCAGAAAATCATGTTTGCCGATCCCCTTGCTTTTCCGACCGCATTTTCGTCAGAAACCGGATTTCGCCTGTGGGAATCCGCTGCCCGACGCCCTGTGGGAATTCTCCACCGTCTGCCGGATCCGCTTCTCCCACTCCTCCCGTTGGGAAAGCCCGCTTTTCTCTTCTGTAATGCGTAGCAGCCTTCCCTCGGCTTCACGCTCCGTGAGACGGAAAAGCTCCCCGGAAGGCTCCGCCTCTTTTTTGATGTGGAGCAGATACTCAATATTGCCCTCTGGTCCCTTGATGGGGGAAAACTCCAGATGAAGCACCGCAAAGCCGATACTGTCCGCATAGTCCACGATCTTCGCGATCACTTCCCGGTGGATCTCAGGCTCCCTCACCACACCGTTCTTCCCCACCTTCCCCTTCCCTGCCTCGAATTGGGGTTTGATGAGACACACCATCTCCCCGCCGGTCTTTAACAGATTTCTGGCAGGGATGAGGATCTTCGTCAGGGAAATAAACGACACATCCACGCTGGCAAAATCCAGTTCCTCCGGAATATCCTCCCTCACCGTATAACGGAAATTCGTCTGCTCCATACAGACTACCCTGGGGTCGTTGCGGAGCTTCCAGTCAAGCTGTCCGCGCCCCACATCCACGGAATAGACCCTGGCGGCTCCGTTCTGCAGCATGCAGTCCGTAAAGCCCCCGGTGGAAGCACCGATGTCCATACATACCTTTCCGTCCAGTTCAAACCGCCACTTATCCATTGCCTTTTCCAGCTTTAATCCGCCCCGGCTGACATACCGCAATGTACTGCCCCGGACTTCCAACCGGATCTTACCCGCATCGAAGGCTGTTCCCGCCTTATCCTCCCGCTGCCCGTCCACATAGACATTGCCCGACATGATAATGGCTTTCGCTTTCTCCCTGGATGCGGCATAACCCTGATTTACCAGAATAACATCCAGACGTTCTTTCATAATACCGCCCCTAACCCGGATAAACCGGAATCATAATTTTGCCGCCAACGCCTCCTGTATCCTCTTCACGATGCTGTCCGCGTCAATGCCGATCTCCTGCTTTAAGAGCTCCACATTGCCGTGCTCCACATAGGCATCGGGAATGCTGATGCCCAGGTACTGATTCCTCAGCCCCTCCCGGTTCATGTAATCCAGCACCTTCTCTCCATAACCTCCGCCGGCCACATTCTCCTCCATGGTGACGATCAGCACATGGTCCCTGCAGGCTTCCTTTACGGCTTCCTCGTCAACAGGCTTTACAAACCGGGCATTGATCAGACTGACCGCCTTCCCCCGGGCTTTCAGTGCATCCCGCACCGCCTCACCCGTCTTCACCATGCTTCCCACCGCAAACAGGGCGATCTCCCGCTCTCTGAAGATCCATTCCGCCTTCCCCATCTCCACAGGAGCCCGATGCTCCTTCAGCCCCGCATATGCGGTGCCCCGGGGATAGCGCACTGCTATGGGGCCGTCGAAATTTACCGCAAATTTCAGCATATCCGACAATTCCCATTTGTTCTTGGGTGCACAGATATGCATATTGGGAATACCGGATAAATATGTAAGATCAAAGATCCCCTGATGCGTCTCACCGTCACTGCCCACCAGTCCCGCTCTGTCCACAGCGAAGACCACCGGCAGATTCTGGATACATACATCATGCAGGATCTGGTCGTAAGCCCTCTGCAAAAAGGAGGAATACACCGCCACGATGGGTTTTAAGCCGCCTGCCGCAAGCCCCGCCGCAAAGGTCACCGCATGCTCCTCCGCAATGCCCACATCGAAGAATCTGTTCGGATACATATTGCGAAATCTTTTCAGACCCGTACCGTCAGGCATCGCCGCCGTGATCGCCACGATCCTCTCATCCCGCTGCCCCAGTTTACACATGACTGTAGAAAAGATATCCGTATAATTCGCCTCTGTTCTGGGTTTGGAGGGGATTCCCGTCTCAATGTCGAAAGGCTCCGCCCCGTGAAATCTTGCGGGATGACGCTCCGCCGGGAGATAGCCCTTCCCTTTCTGGGTGATGACATGGATGAGTACCGCGCGCTTCACACGCTTTGCCTCATTGATCACTCTCACCAGGCCATCTATATCGTGACCGTCCACAGGTCCCAGATAGGTGATCCCCATATCCTCAAAGAACATCCCCGGGATCACCAGATGCTTAAAGCTGCTCTTTGCCCTGCGGATCCGGCTGATGGTGCTGTCTCCCCGCCTGGTCCCCAGCAATGCGTTGTAAATGCCTTCCTTCAGATCGAGATACCCGCTGGCAGTACGGATATTGTTCAGATATTTCGACACACCGCCCACATTCTCGGAGATGGACATATTATTATCATTCAGAATCACAATGAAATTGCTTTCCAGCTTTGCCGCGTTATTTAACGCCTCATAAGCCATACCTCCCGTCAGAGAACCGTCACCGATCACGGATACGACAGTGCTCCTCTCCCCTTTCAGCTCTCTTGCCTTTACCAGGCCCAGACCTGCGGATATGGAAGTGGAACTGTGCCCTGTGTCAAACACGTCACAGTCGCTCTCCTTTCTCTTGGGGAACCCGCTTATACCATGGAACTGCCGCAGGGATCCAAAATCCTCCCTGCGCCCTGTCAGGATCTTATGGGTATAGGACTGATGCCCTACATCCCATATGATCTTATCCTCCGGAAGATTCAGCGCCAGATGCAGCGCCATGGTCAGCTCCACCGCCCCCAGATTGGAGCCCAGATGACCGCCCGTCACACTGATCGTCCGAATCAGGAAATCCCGGATCTCCTGCGCCAGTTCCCCGTAATCCTCTTTGGCTATATTCTTGATATCATTGGGTTTCTCGATTGTTTCCAAAAACATGTCCATACCTCTCGCCCACTTCAGCAGGCCCTGTCCTCTTTCGCAGAATTGTGGGAATACGGTTACTGTCCACCGGGTTCACATCAAGATGCCGCGAAGAAGTTCCCAAACTCTCCGAAACCGTCCTGACAGCGATCTCACGCACAACAGTCCCGGGGCCGTCACGCGGAGAGCACACAAAAGCGCCTCTCTGGGGTGACGGGTGAACGGTAACAGATCCTACTTGTGCCGATCTACCAACGACAACAGCAGCTCCTTCAAAAAGGCATTCTCTCCCTCAAGGGAATCCAGTATCGCTATCGCTTCTTTGGTCAGATCCTCCACATCTCTCCGGGACTGCTCCAGACCATTCAACGTAACATAAGTCTGCTTGTGATTCTGGGCATCGCTGCCCACAGGCTTTCCCAGTTCCTCACTGTCACCCACCACGTCCAGAATATCGTCCTGGATCTGAAATGCGATACCGATATCACAGGCACATTTTTCGATCCGTCCCAGTTGTTCCTGCTCCGTCATTCCGGCGATCACCGCACCTATCATCATAGCGGCCTGCATCAGAGCCGCCGTCTTATGCTCGTGGATGAACAGAAGCTGCTCCTTTCGCAGAGTTCCCTCCTGCTGTTCCGCCTCGATATCAGCTGTCTGTCCGCCGATCATCCCGAAGATTCCCGCCTTGTTGGCGAGGATCATCAGAGCTTTCGTGAGTTTCTGCATATTATACTCCGGACAGGACGCCGTGGTAAGATATTCCCGGTTGGAACCGTTGCAGATCTCCAACGCCTGTAAGGCAGTCTCAAAAGCATAATTCAAAAGTCCGTCTCCCGCCAGGATACCCATGGTCTCCCCATAGACACTCCATGTGGTTTTCTTTCCCCTGCGGTACTCGTCATTATCCATAGCCGGCAGATCGTCGTGAACCAGTGAGTATGTATGTATCATCTCAATGGCTGCCATAAACGGCTCCAGAAGAGGAAGCTCCTCCTCTCTGCCGCCGCAGAAATGGAAGGTCTCCTCCATCAGCAGAGGACGCAGGCTCTTGGCTCCTACGGTAATGCGGGAATTCATGGCTT
>CAMWWF010000090.1 GCA_947177885.1 uncultured Lachnospiraceae bacterium | reverse complement strand
GCCGCAACAGGATCCGATCCAACAGGATCCGGCCCCAACAGGCTCCTGTCCCAACAGGATCCGTCCCAACAGAACCCGGTCTTAACGGGATCCGGCCCGATCAGGATCTCCCATCCTTTGCCGGGGATACTTCCACGAACAGACCAGATTTTCTCAGCGCGGGGCGCAGCGCCAGATAGAAGACCGAAGCCGCGATCACGGCTACCACCGCGTTGACAGCGGTAGTAACGGTTGCCATCTTGGCGAGGGCGGAGGCGATATCCTGGGGCACGCCCAGCAGATACGTCTTATAGAAATATCCGACCAGCGGGTCAGCCACAACATTGAAGAGCATACCGCAGGCGCAGGCCAGGATCGTAACGCCGGTGACATATTTCCCGGAATGATCACGGCTCACCTTAAAGATCCTGTGAGCCACCAGGCCTGTGATCAGGCCGATGCACAGCTTTAACAGAAAAGTCTTGGGGGCGCTGGTGACATAGGAAGTGGTCAGATCCCCGATGGTCATGCCCACGGCCCCTGCCAGGCCGCCCCAATAGCCGCCCAGGAGCAATGCGGCCAGGACGCAGAATACATTGCCGAAGTGAAAAGCTGTCTTCTCGGGACCCACAGGAATGTCGATCTTAAAGAAGGCAAAGCCTATATAGCAGAGCGCGGCCAGCAGGCCCGCCTGTGCCAGACGTTTTACGTCGGCTTTCCCTGAATCATCGACGCCGATCACGGCATTATAGATTCCCTTTATGGTCAGCAGAATGGCGAAGAACAACAGGATCAGGGCGTAGGAATAAGGCCGTTCCAGAGAAAGCTTTTCATCGGTGAGGGCGCTTTTCTGCGCGTTCAACGCATCCAGATCGCCGGCGGAAGTGCCTTCTTCAACGGCGGAGATCTGCTTTTTGACCTCCGAGAGGGTATTGCCCACGGCGATCGACTCCTGATAGCTGTTATGGTACGTATACACCGCAGACAGGATCGAGACGATCAGCAGAACCGCGCCTGCCATAAGTATGCCATAGCTCTTTTTCTTTTTCATGATAATCACACCTTCCGGATCGCCTTGTGCGGAACATGGGTTCTGCCTTTCCGTCACCGCGATCCCCTTTCATCATATCCATGGATTAATAGCAGTATACAGAAGAGGTGGAATGACAGAAAGTGCCAGAACAGGATTTTTTTACCATGCCACAGCGCCATTGGATTTTGTCCTGCAGTGGTATGAGCCATACGGCCCAGGGAAAGCATTTTGCAAACATTCTCCGGAAGGCGGGGGCAGATTCCCAAAAAACAGGACAGCCATTTAGCAAGAAGTGCTTACCGGATAGCAAGGAATAAAGAGAAAACCGTGATGGTTCAATGCTAAAGTGATAAGAGTAAAAAGGCGGAACAGAAACAAAGCAGAAGTAAAGAAACGAAACAGGAGGAAATATGCGGAAAACGGAGTGGACACAGCTGTGGCTGAACTATGGGAAGAAGAAGGATTGCGGAAACGGTGCATATGTGACAAAGGCAGCTCTTGTGGGCTTCTCTGCGGAGAACAGAGTGATCGCCCATGCACTGGAGGAGTTGAGAGAGGGTATCCGCGGAATGCTGGGAGCTGCGGTGGACATCATACCGGATGCGGATGCCGCGTTCCTGGTATTGAAAAACAGTTCCACCGGGGAGGGCGAAAAGGAGTCCGGGACACACGGCATCAGGAGAGAAGGCTATTCCCTTGTGGAACAGGAGGGTGTGCTGACCTTGTCTGCGGTGGATGAAAAGGGCCTTATGTATGGTGTGTTTCATCTGCTTCGCCTGATCGCCATGGAGCAGCCCCTGAAAGGGATCAGACAGTTATCAAATCCTGATAACCCGCTGCGTATGTACGACCATTGGGATAATATGGACGGAAGCATAGAGAGGGGCTATTCGGGGGACTCCTTCTTTTTTGAAGGAAATGAGATACTGGTGGATGAACGGACCAGAGATTATGCCAGATTGGTTTCCAGCATCGGGATCAACGGCGTGGTGATCAACAATGTGAATGTAAAGCAGGCGGCTACATGGCTGATCACAGAGCGGTATTTTAAGGGGCTTGCCGCTATGTCCGAAATATTTGCGGACTATGGGATCCGGCTCTATCTGTCCCTGAATTTCGCGGCGCCCCTTGAACTGGGGGGACCGGACAGCGCCGATCCCCTGGATCCGGAAGTGCAGAAGTGGTGGCAGCAGAAAATGAAAGAAGTATTTGCACGGATCCCCAATCTGGGAGGCTTCCTGGTGAAGGCGGATTCGGAAGGCCGGCCGGGGCCCTTTACCTACGGAAGAACTCAGGCGGAGGGCGCCAACATGCTGGCGGACATAGTAAAACCATACGGCGGGTTGATCATCTGGCGCTGTTTTGTGTATGATTGTACACAGGACTGGCGGGATCAGAAGACGGACCGGGCCAGAGCGGGATACGATAACTTTATTTCCCAGGACGGAGATTATCATGAAAATGTGATCCTGCAGATCAAGAACGGTCCCATGGATTTCCAGATCCGGGAGCCGGTGTCCCCCCTGTTGGGAGGGTTAAAGAGAACGAACCAGATGCTGGAGGTTCAGGCGGCCCAGGAATATACGGGCCAGCAGATCGATGTCTGCTATCTGATCCCGTTGTTTAAGGAAGTGCTGGACTTTCATACCTGCTGTACAGAAAGGGACGAAGCAGGGGAAAGCCGCGATACGGTAGCGGATATCATAAGCGGCAGGACTTACGGAAATATCAATACCGGTTTTGCGGCGGTATGCAATACAGGAAATGACGCCAACTGGACGGGAAATGACCTTGCGGCGGCTAATTTTTACGGGTTCGGGCGGCTGGCTTTCAACACTTCGCTGACGGCGGATGAGATTGCGGAGGAATGGATACGCTTAAGCCTGTCTGATCAGGTGGAGGTGGTGGAGAAGGTAAAGAAGATCCTTCTGGATTCCCGTGCCGTCTATGAGAAATATACGGTCCCTCTGGGTATTGGCTGGATGGTGACGCCGGATACGCATTATGGCTGCAGTGTGGACGGCTATGAATATTCCCGCTGGGGAACCTATCACCGGGCGGATCACCTGGGACTGGGTGTGGACAGAAGCCATTGCGGAACCGGATATGCACAGCAGTACTATGAGCCCAACGCGTCGATGTTTGACAACCGGGAGACCTGTCCCGAGGAGCTGCTGCTCTTTTTCCACCATGTTCCGTATACCTACAGGCTGAAGTCGGGCAAGACACTGATCCAGCATATATATGACACGCATTTTGAGGGCGTGAGCGAGGTGGAAGAGATGATCGGTCTGTGGGAGAGCCTGGAAGGCAGAATCCCCGGAGATACCTACAGAACGGTAAGAGAGCGCTTCCGCAGACAGCTGCAAAATGCCGGAGAGTGGCGTGACCAGGTAAATTCTTACTTTTACCGCAAAAGCGGTATCGGGGACGAGAAGGGACGGAAGATATTTTAGTGATAGAAACTTTTTCACGGCAAGTGAAATCGTTAAGCAGTATAATTTATGCTGTACCGGAGCGAAAATACAGAAGGATTGAAAGGTTGGTATGATAATGGAGTTATTACCTTTTAACAGGGGATGGGAATTCTACAGAACGGAGCTTTCCGCCACTCTGGAGGATGTGGAGGCAGCAGGAGACTGTTTCCGGCCGGTGGAGATACCTCATGACTGGCTCATATACGATGTGAAAAACCTGTACCGCGACGGCTGCGGCTGGTATCGGAAGGAGTTCGAGGCATATGCGGGAGAAGGGCCGGTCATTCTGCGGTTCGACGGTGTATATATGGATTCTGTCATCTATGTCAACGGGCAGAGGGTGGGAGAATGGAAGTACGGCTATTCTACCTTTGACGTGGATATTTCAGAAGCTGTCAGATCCGGAATGAACGAGGTCATGGTACAGGTCAGGTTTCAGGCGCCTAACAGCCGTTGGTATTCCGGGGCGGGCATTTACCGCAGAGTCTGGATCAAATACTGTGAGGAAGCGTATCTGCCCCTGGACGGCACCTATGTATCCATCCGGCCTTATGGGGAAGAACAGCTTACGGCTCCGGCAGAATGCTTTATTCTGGAGGCAGTAACGGAGACGGTCGGAGAGACGGAAAAGTGTTATCTGCGCTACAGTCTGTGGAAGGACTGGGAACTGGTGAAGGATCTGGGCACCGTCCGCTGCGGAGAGCCCCTGCGCGTACAGATGAAGGATCCTCTTCTGTGGGATGTGGATGATCCCCAGTGCTATGTCCTGTATGTAGAGCTGTGCAGGCAGGATGAGCCGGGGGAAGAGATCACCCTGGACAGTGAAAATATCACCATCGGTTTCCGCACCATAGCCTTTGACCCGGAGAAGGGATGTTTCCTGAACGGCAGGCCTTTGAAGATCCACGGCGTCTGCGAGCACCATGATCTGGGGTGCCTGGGAGCCGCATTCCATGCAGCGGCCATGGAGCGGAAGCTTAAGCTGTTGAAAGCCATGGGAGTAAATGCCGTCCGGACCAGCCATAATATGCCGGATCCGGAATTTATGGAGCTGGCTGACCGGATGGGCTTTCTGGTGGTGGACGAGGCCTTTGATATGTGGGAACGGTCAAAGACGACTTATGATTACGCCCGTTTTTTCAAAGAATGGGCTCGAAGAGACGTGAGAAGCTGGGTGCGCCGTGACCGCAATCATCCCTGCCTCCTGTTCTGGTCCATCGGCAATGAGATCTATGATACCCACGCTGACCAACGGGGACAGGAGATCACGGAGCAGCTGACGGCTTATGTCCGGAAACACGACCCCCGGGGAAACGCCCCGGTCACCATCGGCTCCAATTACATGGCATGGGAAAATGCCAGGAAATGTGCAGATATCGTAAAGTTTGCGGGCTATAACTACGGAGAAAAATATTATGCGGAGCAGCACAGGGAGCATCCGGACTGGATCATGTACGGCAGTGAGACGGCATCTCTTGTACAGAGCAGGGGGATCTATCATTTTCCCCTGAGACAGCAGATCCTTGCGGAGGAGGATGAACAGTGCTCTGCCTTGGGCAATTCCACCACCAGCTGGGGGGCGGAGAGCTTTGAAAAGTGCATTATGGGTGACCGTGACGCAGAGTACATTTTCGGACAGTTTATTTGGAGCGGCTTTGATTATATCGGAGAGCCTACTCCCTATCACACGAAAAATTCCTACTTTGGGCAGATCGACACGGCAGGCTTTCCCAAGGATGCCTATTACCTGTTTCAGGCAGAGTGGACGGATCACAGAAGTTCACCCATGGTGCACCTTTTTCCCTATTGGGATTTCAATCCCGGACAGATCATCGATGTGAGAGCCTGCACCAATGCTCCTGCGGTGGAGCTGTTGGTAAACGGAGTCTCCCGGGGAAGGCAGGAGATCGATCATGGAAAGGGTGATAAGCTGACGGGGGACTGGCAGGTGCCCTATGAGCCGGGAACCATTACTGCCATAGCTTATGACCAGTGCGGGAAGGAGATCGCCAGAGAGAGCCGCAGTTCATTCGGGGACAGCAGCGCCATACGGCTGACCCCTGACAGGGAGAGGATACAGATCGACGAGGGTGAGCTCTGTTTTGTGACCATAGAGACGGTGGACGCCCGGGGAAATCTTGTGGAAAATGCCTCCGATTATGTGCGGGTGGACATCAGCGGACCGGGACGGCTGCTGGGCATGGATAATGGCGACAGTACGGACTATGACGAATACAAGACCAATGTGAGGAAGCTGTTTTCCGGCAGGCTTCTGGCGGTCATCGGAGGCACTGAGGAAGAGGGGGATATCCGGGTCACCGTCACCGGGGACGGATTAGAGCCTGGGGAGGTGACACTGCATGCGTGGAGTGTCCCCCGGATAGACAAGCAGATGGGATATCTGGACGACTGTATGGGGCATGGCGCTCCGGGAGAGACAGCAGACAGGGCTGATGCACTGCTGCGGAAGCATCCTGCCCGGAAGATAGAGCTTTCTGCTCCGGAGGGTCAGTGTCTCACAGAGGAGAAACGGGAGTTGGTGGTAGAAGCAGTGGTCTATCCCCCTGCAGCTGCCCCGGAGCTGATCTGGAAGGCAGTAAATGAGAGAGGCATTGAGACCGGCTGTGCCCGGATCAGAGAAGCGGCGGATCTGCCGGAAAAATGTCAGTCGGGGCAGGCCTGCACCAACGGGAAACGGAGCCGGGCTGTGGTGACTGCCTGCGGTGACGGGGCATTTTATGTGCGTTGTATGGCCCGGGAGGAAGGCAGGATCACCCTGATCTCCCAATTGGAATTCAGGGCCCACGGTCTGGGACAGGCATTTCTGGATCCCTATGAAATGATTTCCGCAGGACTGTATACGGATAGTCTGGGGGAGATCGGCAACGGAAATGAAAAGGGGATCGCTACTGCAAGAGACGGCGTCAGCGGCGTGGTCTACAGCGGGATCGACTTCGGAGAGTTCGGCTCCGATGAGATCACCCTGCCCGTCTTTGCCCTGAGCGATGAAGAGTATCCCATCGAAATCTGGCAGGGAAAGCCTTACGAGCCTGACAGCCGGCTGTTGGATACGGTGATCTACCGGAAGCCCTCCCTGTGGAACACCTATCAGGAGGAGACTTACAGACTGCCGGAGAGGATCAGAGGCATTGCCGAGATCGGGTTCGCGATGCATGCCAAACTGCATCTGAAGGGATTCCGGTTTACCAGACTGGAGAAAGCATATCAGCGCCTGTGGGCAGCAGATGCGGACAGCCTGTACGGCGACAGCTTCAGAAGGGATGGCAGGGCTGTCCGGGATATCGGCAACAACGTGACTTTGGTCTACGAGAACATGGATTTCGGTGAGACCGGCGCGGACTATGTGATGATCTGGGGCCGCACTCCGCTGGAGCGAAATTCCATCCATGTTCATTTTACGGATGCCTCAGGGGAGACGGTAAACCGCATTCTGGAATTTGCCGGAGGGGACGGCGAAGAGAACCGGCAGACATTTACCATTGAGAAGCTGACGGGCCGTGGGAAGGTGGAATTCATCTTCCTGCCGGGGAGCTGCTTTGACCTGGTGGCCGTGGAGTTCGGGAAGCCGCAGATCCTGTGATCGAAATTTTCTTATTTTCTAGAGCGTGTTTGAAAAATGCTTTTCCTGGGGCGCAGCAGGCCGCGAAGTGGGGCGTGCAGACCGGGGGAATGATTTTTCAAACACGCTCTAAATAGCGCCTGTATGAAAACAACAGTTCAGGGAGAAGGATCCCGGGACTGTTGTTTTTTTTGTCAGACTCTCGGAATCTCAGACAGGCAAGACCGGGCTTCTGAAAAATAATGCAGCCGGAAAAGTGGAGGAATTGAATTGGCAAAAAAGCTTTCCGGAAAGCTGCATTACAGGCGGTCTGGAGATCCTGAGAGCCTGTCTTACGGGAAAGGAGGGATCCGGGAGCTGAACAGATTTCGGTATTCCGAGGGAGTGCAGCCTTTTACCTTTTTAAAGGTGCGGTTAAAGGTGGACAGGCTGGAAAAGCCGGACTGCAGCGCCACCTCCGTGATGGAATTGCCCGGTTTCAGCAGCAGGGTCTCGGCAGCCTTGATCCTGCGATAGCACACGTAGTCGTAGAAATGGTAGCCGGAGCACTGCTTGAACAGCCGGGAGAAGTGGAATTTGGAGAAACCTGCCACATCGGCTATTTTTTCCAGTGTGATATCCTCGGTATAATGCTCGTCCAGAAAGTCAAAGACCGTATTGAATTTTTCCATCAGATCCTTCTGGCGCGTCTCACTGATGGGGTTACAGCCTCTGGAATCCTCCACGGATATGCGGTATCTGACATAATTTACGAAGAATGCCAAAAGGTGCGAATAGATCATCATGTCCCGCAGACTGTCGTTACTGAAATAATCGCGGCACAGATCGGAGATCAGAGCGGCCTCTTCCTTGTAGATGGGCCGGCAGCTGCTCTTGTTGATCAGCACCGGCTGGGACAGGAAGGAGGTGAGATAGGAAAAACCCCTGATGCCGGAGAGCAGATCGAAATCAAAGAGATAGATCAGTCTCCGCCCTGTGGCGGGAGCGATGAGATGATGGAGCTCGCCGCCGGGTATGATGAAGATATCTCCGGGCTCCAGCTCGTATGTTTCCTGTCTGGCGATCACAGTGTATGTGTTCTCCAGCGGGATGACCATTTCTATGGCAGGGTGCCAGTGCATGGCGTACTCGTCCGGTTCATCGTTCAGCCAGAACCGAACGGTGGAACCGGGAAGATAGGAGATGGACTCGGAATTGCCGTCCAGGGTTCTGGAAAAATTATTTTTCTCCTGCTGTCGTTTGTATTTGCTTAACAGGTCATCGTCTAAATAGATCAGGCTTAAATCGTCCATATCCGCGGATCCTCCTCGCTGAATCATAAAAATGTGCAGAAATTGCTATTACGCAATAATTGCTAATGTCAAAATGCATAACAGACGGAACAAAAGTCATGTATTTCAGGACAAAATACCCATATAAAATAGTAACACAGTGGAAATGAAAAGGCAATATTATCAACAAAATTATGATTTACAACCAAAAAGCGCAATATCAGTAGAATCCTTAGCAATATATGATAAGCAATATGTGAGAGCAATGCTATAATAAAGTTACAAGTGAGCAACGAAAATAAAATTGTGAGGAGGAATGGTTCTGTGAAAAGCAACAAGCAAGAAGTAGCGCCACGGCGGAAATCCGGTTTCAAAGTCTACATGAAGCGATATTGGCAATTGTATGCATTGCTTTCGCTGCCGCTTCTGTATCTGCTGATCTTTAAGTATATACCAATGATATACATACAGATCGCTTTTAAGAAGTACAGCATCGTGGAAAGTGTCTGGAAACTGCCGCTGGCGGCAAATCATGGCTTTGAATATTTTATCAAGGCCTTCAAGAGCAAGGATTTCATTCTGGCACTGAGAAATACGGTGGGGCTGAACCTGCTGGATCTGGTCATTGGATTTCCGGCCCCCATTATCTTTGCGCTGATCCTGAATGAACTGTGTTTCAGGCGGTTCAAGAAAGTGGTGCAGACCATTGCCTATATGCCCCATTTCCTTTCATGGGTCATCATCTACGGTCTGGCATTACAGCTGTTTGCTCCGTCCACCGGTTTTGTCAATATGATATTGAACAACCTGGGGATGGAATCGGTTCCTTTTCTGAATGAATCAAAGCACTGGGTGGCTACCTATGCCGGGCTGGGCGTATGGCAGAATTTCGGATGGGGTTCCATCGTGTACCTTGCGGCTATCGCGGGGATCAGCCCGGAGCTTTATGAGGCGGCTTCTGTTGACGGCGCAGGACGTTTCAGGAAGATATGGCATATTACGCTGCCGGGCATCAAGCCTACCATCGTGGTGCTTCTGGTAATGAATCTGGGAAATATCCTGGGAAGTAACTTTGACCGTCCTTTCGCACTGCAGAACAA
>CAMWWF010000089.1 GCA_947177885.1 uncultured Lachnospiraceae bacterium | reverse complement strand
GAAGAGCAGAAATTATTTTGTGTTTGTGATCCCTGTTGCGGAAGAGCTGGACATGAAGGCAGCGGCCCGAAGCGTGGGGGAGAAAAGCGTGGAGATGCTCCATGTAAAGGATATCAACACCGTTACAGGTTACATCAGGGGCGGATGTACCGCTGTGGGAATGAAGAAGCAGTATGTCACCAGGATCGACAGTTCTGCACAGGCACAGGAGAATATCATTGTCAGCGGCGGCAGGATCGGTTCCCAGCTGGAGCTTTCGCCTCAGGACCTTGCAAAAGCCGCAAAGGCAGAGTTCGCGGATATCATCAGGCATTGAAGCCTGTATCCGTAAAGTGTGACGCACATCCTGTGGAATCTGTTTCAAACAGATTCCGGAACAGGAGGAGGAAGGAAAACAGAATTTTAAAATGGGAGAGAAACTATGGAAACAGATGTTATGAAATACGATACGGTAGCTTTGGATGATGAAAATGATGCAGTGGTCATTATCGACCAGACTCTGCTTCCCGGCAGGACGGAGCTGATAGCATTGAAGACGGCACAGGAATTGTGGGATGCCATTTATCTGCTGAAGGTGCGGGGGGCGCCTGCCATCGGCGTCACTGCGGCCATGGGGATCTATATATTGTCCAAGCGGATCGATACGGAAGACTTCGGCGATTTCTATGATAAATTCCATGAATATAAGGAATATCTGGATTCCTCCAGACCTACGGCAGTGAATCTTTCCTGGGCGTTGAAGCGTATGGAAGCAGTTCTGCTGAAAGCGGGAAAAGATGAGCAAAGGCCGATTGCGGAAGTGAAGGAAATCCTGCACAGAGAAGCCTTAAAGATACGGGATGAGGATATTCAGGTCTGCCGTAAGATCGGCGAGAACGGCCTGAGTCTGGTGAAGCCCGGGGACGGGATACTGACTCACTGTAACGCGGGCAAACTTGCAGCGGTAAAATATGGTACGGCAACGGCACCGATTTATCTGGGACAGGAAAAAGGTTATGGTTTTCATGTCTATGCAGATGAAACCAGACCCCTTTTACAGGGCGCCAGGCTGACAGCCTTTGAACTTCACTCATCGGGGGTGGATGTGACTTTGATCTGTGACAACATGTCCGCAAATGTCATGTCCAAAGGTCTGGTGCAGGCTGTGTTCGTGGGCTGCGACAGGGTGGCTGCAAATGGGGATACAGCCAATAAAATAGGAACTTCTGTGGTGGCTACGGTGGCAAAGCACTATGGTGTGCCCGTGTATGTCTGTGCGCCTACCTCCACCATTGATATGGAGACGCCTGCCGGTGCGGAGATCAGAATTGAAGAGCGGCCGGCTCATGAGGTGACGGAGATGTGGTATAAGGAGAGAATGGCACCGGAAGGCATAAAGGTGTATAATCCTGCCTTCGACGTGACGGAGCATGAGCTTATTTCCGGTATTGTGACGGAGTATGGGATCGCGCGGGCACCGTATACGGAAAGCCTTAAGGCGATCATGGAGAAAAAGGGAAAATGATATAAAGAGCAGAGAATAATATCAGCAGAAGGAAAGGATGAAACGGTAAATGACATATACAGGGTATTTGTTTGTACATTTTACGGGAGAACAGAAGGACGGAGAACAGATCTACTTCTCCCTGAGCCGCGACGGGCTGCACTGGAGGGATCTGATGGAAGGCCGGCCGGTGTTAAGAAGCGGGATTGGAGAGAAAGGCGCCAGAGATCCCTTCCTGATCCGCACGCCGGGTATGTTCTATCTGATCGCCACAGATTTGAGGATAGAGGCGGGCAAGGGCTGGGAGACAGCCCAGTATGGAGGAAGCAGGGATATCCTTGTGTGGAGATCGGAGGATCTTGTGAACTGGCAGGGTCCCAGGGCCCACACCATAGGCGTGGAAGGCGCAGGCTGTGTCTGGGCGCCTGAGGCCATCTATGACAAAGAGCGGGATGCAGTGCTTGTATTCTGGGCATCCATGGTGGAAGGAAAACAGAAAATCTACGCGGCCTACACCACGGATTTTGAGGATTTCACAGAACCCTTTGTCTTTCTGGAAAAAGAAAATCATGTGATCGACAGCACGATCATTCAGGCAGAAGAGGGCTATTACCGTTATACCAAGGACGAGACGGTGAAGACGATCTGTATTGATTTCAGTAAAACGCTGCATCCGGAGGACTTCACGGAGATAAGATCGGCAACACTGAGCGACCTGTATGGAGTGGAGGGTCCGGAGATCTTCCAGTTTAATGACAGGAAGGAATGGTGCCTTATCGTAGACCGCTTTGCCGCGAAAAAAGGATATCTGCCCCTGGTGACGGACAAACTTGCCGACGGCGAATTCAGAATACTGGATGACAGCGAGTTTGACATGGATGCCACCAGAAAGCGGCACGGCGGGATCATTCCCATAACGGAAGAGGAATATCAGATCCTGGCGGAAACGTTTGGTTCTGAGAAGGTGTAAAGCGGGCCGGAGACTCCGGGAGTCTGTAAAAGGGATACGGAGATTCCGGAAGTGTATGGAGGAGCAGGATCTTGAAAAGGAACATCAGTCTTGAAGAAATTTCAGATGGGCGGTTCTATGCCGGCAATGATATGGTGAGGGCGGATTGCCACGGGTGCAGAGGCTGTTCCGACTGCTGCCGCGGTATGGGGAATTCTGTTATTCTGGACCCCTTTGATCTGTACAGACTGGAAGCGGGGACAGGGAAGGGATTTCATGCTCTGCTGGAAGAGGAAAAGATAGAATTAAACGTGACAGACGGCTGCATTCTGCCCAATCTGAAAATGACAGGACGGGAGGAGGCCTGTGTTTTTCTGGATCCACAGGGACGCTGCAGTATCCATGAATACCGGCCGGGAATCTGCAGGCTGTTTCCGCTGGGAAGATATTATGAGAACGGTGATTTCAAATATATACTTCAGATTCATGAATGTCCGGCGGGGAACCGGTCTAAAATAAAGGTCAGTAAGTGGATAGACACGCCTCAGCAGGAGAAGAATCATGAGTTCATCTGCCGCTGGCATTATTTGCTGAATGATGTGGAAGCGGCAGTGGGAAACTGTGAAAATGAAACATTGGCAAAGCGGGTCAATATGGCGCTCCTGGTGAATTTTTACCAGACGGAATATGAAACGGAGCGGAATTTTTATGAGCAATTCGATGAGCGATATGCGCGATTCAAAGATCTGCTGGAGAAAATAAGAGAAAACAGGATCTGAGCTCCCGCGTGGCGGCAGGAAGGCGGAGGGAGTCTGTAATAAATAAAGAGGAGTTTATGTATACGGAGGAATCAGGACATCAGAATAGGAAAGGGCGGCAGTCGGAAATCCACCCGAAAGAGGACTGGCTGGAAGAGGAATCGCCTGAGGAGGAAAGAAGGGAAAGGGAAAGACGGCAGAGGCGCAGACAGAGAATAGAAGAAATGAAACGGGAGAAACGTCGTCGGGAAATGATGTTTCGGTATGGTGTGCCGGGTGCGGCTGTGGCAGCGGTCGTATGCGTCTTTCTTTTGGTCATGGGGGTCGTCAGGGCTGTACGATCTGGAGAAGACGGAAAGAATCCCGGAGAGGATAATTCCGCAACGGCATCGGCACAGAATCACTTTGTAATGGATATATCAGGGATAGGAGATCTGTCTGCGGTCGATGGCGTCATACAGCCGGGCGGGAACTTTGAAGGCGGGATGCGGCAGGAAGACCAAAAACCGGCATTTGAGGCGCAGGCCACAGAGAATACCGAAGGATTCGGCGACAGCATTATCAGCGAGTATGGCATTATGATCGATGTGGAGAGCGGGGAGGTTCTGGCACAGAAGGACGGATGGAGCCGTATCAATCCGGCTTCCATGACAAAGATACTGACGGTTCTGGTGGCGGCGGAGCATATTACGGATCTGGAAGACACTTTCACGATGACTATTGAAATTACGGATTACAGCTTCCGGAATGATTGCAGCAATGTGGGGTTTGATATCGGCGAGGAGATACCGTTGAGAGATCTGTTCTATGGTACGGCACTGCATTCCGGTGCGGATGCGGCTCTGGGGCTGGCATTCTATACGGCAGGTTCGCAGGAGGCATTTGTGGAGATGATGAACGGGAAGCTGGAGGAACTGGGATTGTCGGAAACCACCCATTTCACCAACTGTGTGGGTCTGTATGACGAAGATCATTACAGTACGCCTTACGATATGGCGGTGATCCTGAAAGAAGCCGCGGATAATGAATTCTGCCGTCAGGTACTTTCGGAGCATCATTATGTCACCACACCAACCGCGGAGCATCCCGACGGAATTGATATTTCCAACTGGTTCCTGCGGAGGATCGAGGACAGGGATACTCATGGAGAAGTGCTGTGTGCCAAGACCGGGTATGTGGTGCAGTCTAAGAACTGTGCGGCAAGCCTTGGCACAGATCATGCAGGAAGGGAATACATTTGCGTGACCGCAGGTTCGAACAGTGTCTGGACCTGCATCAGTGATCATGTGGAGCTGTATCAGAGATATCTGCCGGAATAGCGTGAGGAGTACTTCCAAAGTCGTTCCTTATTAACTATTAACTGTTGCGAACGTAGCAGACGGTAACTTCCCGAAATATAAGTGATATATTTTGACTTTTGGTTATACTTTTATGTAGGGAATCGTTAAATTATAATGGGTAGAAAAGAATGGCTGGAAAAACAGTCTTGGAACAGGAGGAGAATTTTATGTGTACAGCAGCAACCTATAAAACAAAAGATTTTTATTTTGGAAGAACACTGGACTATGAGTTTTCCTATGGAGATGAGATTACGATAACGCCGCGCAATTATCCTTTCCGCTTCCGAAATATGGGGATCATGGCAAAGCATTATGCAATGATCGGTATGGCTCATGTGGAGGAGGAATTTCCGCTTTATCACGAGGCGGTCAATGAAAAGGGGCTTGGAATGGCCTGCCTGAACTTTGTGGGAAATGCGAACTTTAAGAATCCAATGCCCGATAAGGATAACCTGGCGCAGTTTGAGTTTATTCCCTGGATCCTGTCACAGTGCGCCACAGTGAAGGAAGCAAGAGTATTACTGGAGAAAATAAACCTTACAAATGTGCCTTTCAGCGATAAGCTGCCCCTGGCCGAACTTCACTGGATCCTTGCGGACCGGGATGAGGCCGTTACGGTGGAATCCGTCAGGGAGGGTGTTAAGGTGTACGATAATCCGGTGGGGATCCTGACCAACAATCCGCCTTTTGAAGAGCAGATGTTCCAGCTGAACAATTTCATGAGCCTGTCTCCGAAGGAGCCTCAGAACCACTTCTGCAATAAACTGCAGTTAAGTGTCTACAGCCGGGGAATGGGAGCGCTGGGACTTCCCGGAGATCTGTCTTCCCAGTCCCGTTTTACCAGGGCTGCCTTTGTGAAGATGAATTCTGTCTCCGGAGATTCGGAATCCGAGAGTGTCAGCCAGTTTTTCCATATCCTGGGTTCCGTTGACCAACAGCGCGGCTGCTGTGATCTCGGCGACGGAAAATATGAGATTACCATTTTCACATGCTGCTGCAATGCGGACAGGGGGATCTATTATTATACTACCTATGACAATCATCAGATCACAGCGGTGGATATGCACAGGGAGAACCTGGATGACATTAGTCTGGTGCGATATGCTCCTGTTCATGGCGAGCAGATCAGGTGGCAGAACTAATGGCATGACAAATGACGCTGATCAGTCTGGAAAGGATATCAGAAATGACAAAGAAGAGAAGGAACAGGATGCTCCGATGCAATCGCGGAAAATCCGGTACACATCGTTTTCGTCCGGTGCTGGCGGGTATCCCTTTCGCAGCAGCCGGCATATTTTTAGGAGCGGGGGCTTTCTTTTACCGTCTCTGCCTGACGCAGAAGGCCAATAAATCCAGAATATTTTCCGCACCTCATAATCAGGGTACGGATGTGCCGCATTCCACAGCGGACCGGGATCTGGTCTGGCTGGAGGAACAGCCTGCGGAGGACAGGGTGATCTTCTCCGAGGATGGTCTGTGCCTGCGGGGGCTCCTTTTGAGGAATCCGTCACAGGGTCCCTGGGTCATACTTTGTCACGGCTATATGGGCAATGCCGAGGGAATGGCAGTTCATGCCCGCAGATTTTATGAACAGGGATATCAGATCTTAATACCGGATGCCAGGGGCCACGGAAAAAGTGAGGGCGAATACATCGGCATGGGCTGGCCGGAGAGACGGGATGTCGTCCGCTGGGCGGAATATCTGGTTTGGAAGGAGAAGGCGGAGAAGATCGCGCTCCTGGGAGTCTCCATGGGCGGTGCCACAGTCATGATGACTTCCGGGGAAGATCTGCCTGTTCAGGTACGTGCGATCGTGGAAGACTGCGGCTATACTTCCGTGTGGGACGAGTTTCATTATCAGTTCAAGATGCTGTATCATCTCCCGGCATTTCCACTGATGTATGTGACGGACCTTTTCGCCCGAATCCGGGCGGGATATGGCCTGAAGGAAGCCAGCGCTTTAAAGCAGGTGGCAAAATGCCGGATCCCCATGCTCTTTATTCACGGAAAGAAGGATACCTTCGTGCCCTACCGGATGCTGAAACCCCTGTATGAGGCGGCAGCCTGTCCCAAAGAATATTATGTGGTGGAGAATGCGGGGCATGGGGAGGCTCACAGGGCGGAGCCGGTTGAATACTGGAATAGGGTGTTTTCCTTTCTTGAGAAGTATATGGGTGACGGCACGGAGGGAATCTCCGGTCGGCAGGAGACGGTCAGCTGAGATGATGCTGCGGTGATCGACGGCATCGTCCGGAAATTTTAACGGTGCAGCGGTGCGAAACAGACAGGGCAATGTATGATCTTATGCAGTGGCAGGGCAGGTGCGGACATGATATATAAGCTCTCGGCATCATGACAGAAAGAACCCGGCTTCTGAAAGAAAGACGGCCGAAAAAAGTGGGAATCAGCAAAAGTGGTCCTCACAAGGCCTCGGTAAAAGGAAGATGGGGATTCCGAGAGTATGTGATATGGAGACAGGAGGACGATGATGAAAAGTACTTTGATAAGAGACACTACAAAGTCGGAGCGTATTCAGCTCATTAAGCAGTGGGAAGAGGAAGAGGGATACGAGGACAACGGGCTGGATCTGATGGAGTATTTCAGGGATTATATAGACGGTAAGAAGGAAATCTCCGAGATCAATGCGGAATTTCAGGCGGATTATGCCATGGCGGAGGAGTGACTGCCGAAGAAATGTTGCAGGATCAGAGATATATCAGGTTTCTTTCGTAAATCAAATACAGACTCTCAGAATCTCTTTATGCTTTATTTTGCGGGAAGAATTTTGTCGGTTGTGCACAAGTATACGAGGCGTACATGGAACGTACGCCCCGTAAATTTGCGTACAGCCGGCGGAAAATCGGCCCAAAAGGCAGGTGCAAAGAGACTCCGGGAGGCTGTAAATGAGGTCAGGCGGTTTGGGAGGCATCCCGTTCCCGCTGAAGCTTCCGGAACAGCCTGATCAGAACAATGACCGCTGCCGCCGCCAGGATCAGTTCCGCAGCCAACTGGGCGTAGGCAAGTCCGTACAGCGGGAAGAGATAATTCAGGATAAACAGTGCCGGGATCTCCAGGACGATCTTGCGCAGTATGGCGAAGACCAGGGATTTTCGCCCCAGTCCGCAGGCCTGAAATACACCCACAGCCAGGAAATCCATACAAAGAAAGGGCATGCCGAGACACAGACCCCGGAGGAATCTGGTTCCGTATGCAACGATGGAGGGATTCTTCATGAACAGCGTGATCAGGAATTCCGCTCCGAGGAAGTAGCATATGGATAGGGCAGCCATAAAAGTGAGATTGATCTTCATGGTAAAGGTAAGGGTTTTCTTCATGCGGTTCACATTACCGCTGGCATAGTTGTAGCTGATCAGCGGCATAATGCCCTGGGACAGTCCGAAAGCAACCTGCATGGGTACCATGTTGATCTTCTGGGAGATGCCCATGGCCGCCACGGCATCCGCGCCGTAGGCGGCGGTGAAATTGTTCAGCACGGTCATTCCCGTTACGTTCAGCAGGTTCTGGATGGAGGCGGGAATTCCCACTGCGAAGATTCCAAGTACAATGGTTCTTTTAAAACGGAACAGGGAGGGCTTTATGCACACATAGGTTCTTCCGCGTTTTACAAACAGCAGGATAAAGAAGTAGATACAGGCAACACAGTTGGACAGAAAAGTCGCCAGTCCGGCTCCGGCGGCGCCCATATTCAGTCCCCATGGCAGGATGAATATGGGATCGAGGATAATATTCAGCAGACAGCCGCTCATGGTGCCCAGACTGGCATGGAGGGAAGAACCCTCCGCCCGCACCAGATAAGCCATGACCACATTCAGGATGGCGGGGGCGGCGCCGAAGCTCACGGTCCATTTCAGGTAATCGCCGGTGGCAAAGACGGTCTGGCTGTCCGCTCCCAGCATGGACAGCAAAGGGGTGTGAAAAACAGTATACAATGCGGAGAACAGCAATCCGCAGATCAGTGCGCAGTAGAAGCCCAGAGCGGAGCTGCGGTAGACGGTGTCATAATCTTTGGCGCCCAGTCCCCTGCTCATCATACTGGAGGAGCCTACGCCGAAGAGATTGTTGACGGCGTTAAACGCAAGCAGCACAGGGGCAGCCAGCGTGACGGCGGCATTCTGTATGGGATCGTTCAGCATTCCCACGAAATAGGTGTCGGCCAGATTGTAGATGACCATGACCAGAGAGCTGAGGATGGTGGGGATCGCCAGCGTCATAACCGCCTTCGGAATCGGCATCTTTTCAAACAGTTCGGTTTTTTCGGCATTTTTCATAGTGACTTTGTTTTCCTTTCGTTTTGCAGAATCCCCTCTCTTTTTATAGTATAACACAGTCAGGCAGGATTGGAAGAAATTTATTCCCGCGGACAATGAGTCAGGTGTGTATGCCTGCAGCGGGTATTTGACTGATCCGGATTCCCCGGATGCTTTTTTGCCGCCTTGTTTATCATTGTGTGAAACGCGGGCATCGTGTATACTATATTAGAGAGTGTTTGTGCAGTAAACCCTCATGCAAAAAGCCTGTATAACAGGCTTGGCAGCTCCACCACGCATGAAAATCTGAGGGTCTGTAACAATTCACACAGGCCATTGAACCGTTACGAGGGTTTATTATGAAGAGGGCATGGCATCGCCTCGTTCAGCCGCCTTGCAGGCGGAAAATTCATTCTGCGTCATTTGGCTGAAAATGAACGTGTCAGCACACTGGGAAAGGGAGATATTGTATGTATGAAAATAAGCCGGGACTTGGATATCAGAACTTTGAGGAAGTGAGAACAGAACATATCTTTTATATTGACAAGACGGACTTTATCAGGGAGTGGTGGGAGTATGCCGACAAAGTCACGCTGATCACCCGTCCGCGCAGGTTTGGAAAGACCCTGAACATGAGTATGACAGAGTGCTTTTTCTCCAATAAATATGCGGGCAGAAGTGATCTTTTCGAGGGACTTTCCATCTGGGAAATGTTTCTCCGGACAATGGTTTTCATGCGGAGAAAAGCGCTGATTCAGAAAACAACGTTCTTTCGGACAACAGTGCTCTTTCGGAT
>CAMWWF010000088.1 GCA_947177885.1 uncultured Lachnospiraceae bacterium | reverse complement strand
GAATATATAGTTACAAAACAATAGTGGAGGAAGGTTAAAATGAGAAAAACAAGAAGTGATTGTACAGTGGGGAGCTTTGAGAAAAAGCATGGTTTACCGGCAGGAACAATAAGAAATAAAAATGGCCGAGATACTCGTAGTGATAAGAAAATAGGGACGATTAGAAGAGAGGCTCAAAAAGGGAAATAATAGTTAGATACGGCAAAGAACATACTGAAAGGTTGCAGCATCGGGTGGATTTAAATGTATAAAGCGATGGAAAAAGGAGAGGAAGAAAATTATATATGACAGCACATATATCAGACGACGGCCATAGCAGAGAAGAATCCGTGGCTGAACATACCAGGAAGACGGCATTCCTGTGCGGCGAAAAAGGGAAACGCTGCGGCCTTTCCCGGATCATGGAGCTGTGTGGAACCTGTCATGATATGGGCAAAGAGAAACAAACATTTGATTCCTATATCCACGCGGATGAAGGAACAAAACGAAAGCAGAAAGGAACCATAGCCCACGCGTCCACAGGAGCGAAATTCCTTTACGACAGATACCATAATGCCCTGGGAAACGAAAAGCTCCTGGCAGAAATGATTTCCTATGCCATAGCAGCCCACCACGGCCTGTTTGACTGTGTGGATGTGGAGCACACGGATATCTTTACAAAAAGGCTGAGCGCAGTGGAAGACTATGACGAGGCCTGTCAAAATGCGAAGCGGAATTATCTGGATGGCTGTGGACTGGACGGACTGTACAGAGAAGCCACGGAGGAATTTGCCCTTATATGGAACGAAATCGGAGGAATCTATGAAAGGGTGAAGCCCGTTCTGGTTTCCAGATATGGGAAAGAAGCAGGCCCCATGTTGCTGGACTGTAAATATTTTCTGCTCTCCTGTCTGCAACGCCTGATGCTGTCCCTGCTGATTGACTCCGACTGGGAGACTACCTCGGATTTCATGGAAAATATAGACACATTGTCAAAGCCGTCCGTATGGAATTCGAAAGAGATCTTCCAGAAAGCTAAAGAGAATTTCGAGACCTATATGAGAGAAAAAAAGCAGTCCGCAGCGAATTGCCGATTATCGGAAAAAGAGAAGGAAATAAACGATGCCAGAGACGCATTGCAGAAGCAATGTCGAAGGTTTGCGGAATATCCGGCGGGAATTTACTGTCTCCCCATCCCCACGGGCGGCGGGAAGACCCTCAGCAGCCTTGCCTATGCGCTGGAATACTGTGAGCGCCATCCGGAGACAGAGCGTATCATTTACGTCTCCCCCTTTATCAGCGTGACGGAGCAGAATGCCAAGGCATTCCGGGAGGCAATCGGAGAGGAACAGTGGATACTGGAGCATCATTCTGCAGTCATCGGGAGTGGAGAGTCGGAAAGCGAGGACTATAGAGCGGGAAAGCTTTCACGCTATGACATCAATTGGGAAGAACCTTTCATCTGCACCACCTTTGTGCAGTTCATGAACACCCTTTTCTCCGATAAAAGCGAGTCCATGCGGAGAATGCACCGTCTGGCAAACGCCGTGGTGATTATCGCCGAAGTCCAGTCCATGCCTTTGAAATGCGTCCATACCTTTAACTATATGCTAAACTTCCTGAAAGCGGTGTGCCATACCAATGTCATCCTGTGCACCGCCACCCAACCTACTCTGGAGGAGGCTGTGTGCCCTATCTGTTACAGTGAACCCAAATATATGATAGAAAATGCCGCCGGATGGTATCGGAAATTTGAGAGGGTAAGAATCCATACGCCGGAACCGAACCAAAAGTACACCTTCGAAAGCCTTGGAACCGAAATCGCGGAAAGGACGGAGGAACATCGCTCCATCCTCGTAGTGCTGAACACGAAATCGGCCGTGAGAAAGTTGTATGACATTTTAAAGGCAAAACAAATTCCTGTGGAATATCTCACCACAAATCTCTGCGCGGAGCACAGGAGCGATAAGCTGGCATCCATCAGGGAAAAGTTGGCGAAAAAACAGGAAAGGATTGTGGTGGTCAGCACAAATCTCATTGAGGCCGGGGTGGATATCTCATTCCAATGCGTATACCGTTCCATGACAGGACTGGACAGCCTGGCCCAGACCGCAGGACGCTGCAACAGGAATGGCGAGATGGAATGGGGAACCATCTATCTGATTATGCTCGAAGGCGAGAACACCGGAAATATGGAAGAGCTGCAGCAGAACATCCGGGTGACAGAGGGCTTGATTTCGGATTTCAATCGACAACATCCCGGAAGGCGTGGGAGCAAAGAGGATGAAAGTGAGCATGGGATGTACGACAGCCTATTGTTGCCGGAATGGATGGACAAGTATTACAAAAACGTCTATTTTGCTGCATTAGGAAAAATGAGCTTTCCTGCAGAAGGCCTGGCGACCAACATAGTGTCCCTTCTGTCCAGAGGCTTCGGCCCCCTGGAGCGAAAAAACGCCATGAACCAGGCATATAAAACGGCCGGAAAGACCTACAGAGTCATAGACGACCATTCCTTTGGAGTGCTTGTCCCCTATGAAAAAGGCGCGGAGCTCATAGAAGCCATTCAGCAGACATCCGACATGGCGGAGATTAAATCCTGCATACGGCAGGCCCAGCGCTATACCGTGAATGTCAGGGGAAACAATATGAGAAAGCTGGAGGGACTGCTCCAGCCAGTGAGCGATGAGATTCCGGGACTCTATATGGTGGCGGCTCCCGGAGCCTACGGCAAAGAATACGGAATAGCCGCGGAGTGGGAAACGCTTATCTACTAACAGAGTTTTCAGAAAAATAGAGACGGGAAAGGACGGGTGAGAAATGGACAAACCGAACATCATTGAATATCGTGTCTTTGGACGATACGCGCTGTTTACAGACCCGCTGTCCAAGACGGGCGGCGAGAAATGCAGCTATCAGATTCCGACCTACCAGGCCCTGAAAGGCATAACGGAATCCATCTATTGGAAGCCTACCATTACCTGGATAATCGACGAGTGCCGCATCATGAACCTGATACAGACCGAATCAAAAGGAATAAGGCCCATCAAGTACGACGGCGGGAACGACCTAGCCTACTATACCTACCTGCGGAATGTGGAATACCAGGTCAGGGCACATTTTGAATGGAATACAGCCCGGGAGGACCTAACCTACGACCGCAATGAGAACAAACATTTTGACATCGCCAAAAGAATGGTGGAAAGAGGCGGAAGAAGGGATATTTTCCTGGGGGCCAGAGAATGCCAGGGATATGTGGAGCCCTGCCCCTTTGGAGAGGGAAAAAGCGCATACGAAGACGCCGATTTATCCTTTGGCATCATGGTGCACGGAATCACCTATCCGGACGAGGCCGTCCGGGAGGAAGAAAAAGGAAAAATGACCGTGCGGCTCTGGAACGCGCAGATGAAACAGGGAACTATTCATTTCCCGAGGCCTGAGGACTGCGAAATCCGGCATATCCTGCGAGACGCGAAACAACAAAGCTTTGTACCACATAAAAATTTCACAGGACTGAAAGAATTCGAGGGAGGTGGTTTCGATGGCTGTGCTGAAGACATTAGCTGAGACCTACGACGTCTGCGCGGACTTGGTGGGAGTGGACAAAGACGGCCAGGCCATTCTCCTGCCCATATCCCATTCCACCTTCAATGCGCAGATAGAAGTGACCATTGACGAAAGCGGTGGATTTGAACGGGCGCGTAAACTTGAAAAGGGCAAGGACGTAGTGACAATCATTCCGGTGACGGAGGATTCGGCGGCCAGGAGCAGCGGAATCGCACCCCACCCTTTATGCGACAAGCTCTGCTATATTGCCGGGGACTACACTCTGTACACCGGAGACCACAAGGAAAAATATCACGAAGCCTATATGGAACAGCTAGGGGACTGGTCAGAGTCAGAGAATACTCATCCCATGGTACAGGCAGTGTACCGATACCTTGAGAAAGGAACCCTGATACAGGATTTAATGGCCGCCCAAACGCTGGAATTGGACGAAAAAGGCCGATTGACAGATAAAAACAAAATACAGGGCCTGGGACAGACCGGGGCCAATGTAAGGTTCATCGTCCGGGGAGACTGGATGCCCCAGGAGGTCTGGAAAAACCAGGAACTGTACCGCAGATACAGCGCATACTACCAGCATAAGACAGGAGAGAAGAAGCTCTGCTACGCAACCGGCCAGGTGCAGGCATGCTCCGTTAAACACCCCTCGAAGATACGCAACAGCGCCGACAAGGCAAAGCTGATTTCCGGAAACGACGAAGCCGGATTCACCTACCGGGGCCGCTTCACCTCAAAAGAACAGGCCGTATCCGTAGGATACGACACCTCCCAAAAGGCCCACAATGCCCTGCGATGGCTGATTCAGAATCAGGGCTACACCCGCGACGAGTCGGCGATTGTCTGCTGGATGACCAACCGGAACATGCGTCTGCCCGATGTGGGAAAAGATTCCATCAATGCCTATGGGGACATTCCCGATTTTGACTTCGATTTCGAATATATGGATTACGGGAATTCGGACTTGGACAGACGGGATATCGGAAAATATTTTGCACAGCAGTTCAACAATGCCGTCAACGGATATGTGGCGAAAATTAAACCGGACGACAGAGCTGCGGTCATTGCCCTGGATGCGGCCACTACGGGACGCCTCTCCATCGTATACTATGACGAGATGGGAGCCAGACAATACATGGATGCCCTGATGGACTGGCAGCAGCACTGCAGATGGCGCCGTACTGTGAGAGTGGAGAAGGCCCAGGAGGATAAAAAGCGGATTACCTTCGAGACCACACCGGCTCCCAGGGAAATGGCGCTGGCGGCCTACGGGGTGCAGAGGACAGAGTGGCTGGAAGCGGACAGCAAGCTGCTGCGGAATACCGTAAAAAGGCTGCTTCCCTGCATAACCGGAAAGAAGGACAGGATACCGGCAGACCTTATTCGGGCAGCGGCCAGACGGGCATCCATGCCCCAGACAATGAGCGAATTTGTATGGTACAATGATGTGCTTTGCGTCACATGCGCAATGATACGGTTTGAATACGAAAAGGAGGGCAGAAAAATGGAACATTTTCTGGAGGACAACCTGGAAGACAGGAATGTATTGTTCGGAAGGCTGCTGGCAGTGTTCGATTACATGGAACAGCGTGCCATGTTCGAGTACGATGTAAAGGAGAGACGGACTACAAACGCAAAGCGCTATTGGAATGCCTACAGTAGTAGACCGGCCCGGACATCCAAAACAATCAGGCAGAATCTGGTTGCCTACGAGAGACGGCTAAATGACTACGAGGCATCGAAATTTCAGGAATGGACAGAGGAAATCATGGTCCATCTGAACGACAGGCTGTTTACGAACACAGCCCTTTCAGAACGGTATCTTCCCGCGTATTATCAGCAGATGGAATATATGAAGAAAGCGTTTCAGAAAAATACCGACAAAGAATAAGAGGAGGAAGGAAGCATGAGTGCATTTACAAACAAAATTGATTTTGAAGTATTGGTGATGGTGAAGAATGCCAACCCCAACGGAGATCCGCTGAACGGAAACCGCCCCCGGGAGACCTATGACGGATTCGGGGAGATATCGGATGTATGCATTAAGCGCAAAATCCGCAACCGTCTGCAGGACATGGGAGAAGCCATTTTCGTACAGACCGACGAGCGGTCCGATGACGGCTGCAGAAGCCTGGCGGACAGGGCCAAGAGCAACGCGGACATGCAGAAAGCCCTGAAGGACAAGGATAGGGACGCCTATGCGAAAGCGGCATGTGAGACCTGGATTGACGTGCGCAGCTTCGGGCAGGTGTTTGCGTTCAAGGACGACAGCGTATCGGTGGGCGTGCGGGGACCGGTTTCCCTACATTCCGCCTTCAGCGTGCTGCCAATCTCTATTGACAGCATGCAGATTACAAAAAGCGTCAACAGCGAGACAAAGGAGAAAAAGTCCTCGGACACCATGGGAATGAAGCATAAGATATATTCCGCGCTGTACGTGATAAAAGGAAGCATCAACCATCAGCTCGCCGAAAAGACTGGATTCAGCGATGCCGATGCGGAGAAGATAAAAGAGGCCCTGCGCACATTATTCGTAAACGACAGCTCCTCGGCAAGGCCGGACGGCAGCATGGAAGTCTGCAGAGTCTATTGGTGGAAGCATAACTGCCCTATGGGACAATACTCCTCGGCAAAGGTACACAGACTGATTCATATCACGGCCAAAACAGAAGACCCTAAGGAATTTGAGGATTATGACATCAGGGTGGATGCCTTGCCGAATCTGATGCTTGAAACCATAGAAGGAATTTGACCATGTACGCAGAAGAGGACTACCTCATGCTATCCGGCATTCAACACTTCGCCTTTTGCCGAAGGCAATGGGCCATGATTCACATCGAACAGCAGTGGGCCGAAAACTACAGGACAACGGCAGGAGAACTGATGCACCGGAAAGCCCACGACGAAGGCTCCTTTGAAAAGAGGGGAAATCTGCTCACCGTAAGAGGCCTGCGGATTGCATCCCGGGTACTGGGGCTGAGCGGCCAGTGCGACGTGGTGGAATTCCGCCAGGAGGAAGACGGCATTGAACTCTTCGACTACGCCGGGAAATGGAACCCCGTTCCTGTGGAGTACAAGCACGGCGCACCAAAAGAGAACAACGCAGATGAACTGCAGTTGACTGCCCAGGCCATCTGCCTGGAGGAGATGTTCCAGACGCAGATTCCAGAGGGATACCTGTATTATGGCGAGAACAGGAGACGCACCCATGTGCAATTTACCCAGGAGATAAGGGAAGAGGTAAAAAAGGCGGCCAGGGAGATGCATGAACTGTTCCGGAAAGGGCATACACCCAATGTGAAGCCGACTAAAAAATGCAGGGCATGTTCACTGGAGGAGCTATGCGTTCCGAAGCTGCAGAAGACAATGAACGTGAGGGAATATATTTGGCAGGGGATGAAAGAGTAGTACAGTGTAGCGCAATTTGTGATATTGCAGGATGGGTAGACACGTATTCAGATTGTTCAAGGTCAAAGACCCAGCCCGGACAGGCAGGAAACGGAATCCTGCCAGAGTGGACAGGATTTTGACAGACATATCCTGGTCGGAGGAGGATACCGTGAGGAAATTATTGAATACTTTATATGTTATGACAGAGAACTGCTATCTGTCGCTGGATGGCGAAAACATTGTCATACAGGACGGAGAGAAAACGTTGGGCAGGTTTCCGCTTCATACATTGGAAAATATTATATGCTTTACCTACAAGGGCGCGAGCCCCGCTTTGATGGGCGCCTGTGCGGAACGGAAAATCGGAATGAGCTTTTTCTCCCCCAGAGGCAGATTCCTGGCGAGAGTAGCGGGGAAGGAATATGGAAACGTACTGCTTCGGAAAGAACAGTACCGAATATCGGACCAGGAGGAAAGAAGCATCCTCTATGCCAAGAACATGATTGTGGGAAAAGTTTATAATTGCAGATGGAGCATAGAGCGCACCCTGCGCGACCACGAACATCGGGTGGATGCACAGAAACTGAAACAGATGTCAGAAGCCTTGCACGCTGCGCTGCCTAAAATAGATGCGGCCAACAGCCTGGACGAACTCAGAGGCATAGAGGGAAAGGCGGCGGAACAGTATTTTTCCGTATTGAACGATATGATATTGAACCAGAAGGAGGATTTGCTTTTTACCACGAGAAACCGAAGGCCGCCCCTCGATAATACCAATGCGCTCTTATCCTTTGCCTATACGGTGCTGGCGGGAGACTGCGCCAACGCACTGTCCGGCGCAGGGTTGGACCCCTATGTGGGATTCATGCATGGAGATAGACCCGGCAGGGCTTCCCTCGCATTGGATCTGATGGAGGAGCTGAGGCCAGTTCTGGCGGACAGGTTCATCTTGACGCTGATCAATACGAAGGCGATTCAGGCGGTTCACTTTGAGAAGCAGAAGGATAATGCGGTGTTTTTGAATGAGGATGGAAGAAAGGTGTTCTTCAATGCATGGCAGAGCCATAAAAGGGAGAGCATAACGCATCCTTATCTGAAAGAAAAGATTCCCTGGGGGCTGGTTCCATATGTGCAGGCACTTCTGCTGGCCAGGACGGTTCGCGGAGATGTTGAGGAATATCCTCCGTTTTTATGGAAGTAGGTGTTTCGATGCTGGTATTGATTACATATGACGTCTGCACGCAGGACGCGGCGGGAAGATCGCGTCTGCGCAAAGTCGCGAAAGAATGCGTTAATTATGGACAGCGTGTACAGAATTCGGTGTTTGAGTGTATTTTGGATGCTTCGCAGCTACTCTTGCTGAAGGACAGACTTATCGGGCTGATCAATGAGAAGGAAGACAGTCTGCGGTTTTATCACCTTGGGAATAATTATAAGACAAAGGTGGAGCATTTCGGCAGCAAGAGCTCCTATGAAGCGGAGGGAACTCTGATGATTTAGGCGGTGCGATGCATAAGTACACATAAAATGTCAGAGGGGTTCGCACTGGCTAATATTTTCAAATGCAGTAATAAATGTGCTGTGGTGTCTGAAAGGGTGTTATAAATTTGGCAGTAATGTATAAAAAGAATTGTTTTTGCGATTAAAAATTGGGTATTATTGCTGTCACTCCCCGTGCGGGAGTGTGGATTGAAATAACCCTGTCGTTAACTTTTTCAATGATGCTATCCGTCACTCCCCGTGCGGGAGTGTGGATTGAAATTATCACGCTATAAAGGGAATTTCCATAGGGGAAAGTCACTCCCCGTGCGGGAGTGTGGATTGAAATGACTCTGTCGTTAACTTTTTCGATGATGCTATCCGGTCACTCCCCGTGCGGGAGTGTGGATTGAAATGTAATGAATTGCTTGTCGCCATGGAAGAAAAAGTCACTCCCCGTGCGGGAGTGTGGATTGAAATGATACAAACAACCGATCAGCGAGATCTTGTTGAGTCACTCCCCGTGCGGGAGTGTGGATTGAAATTGCTTTAGGGTTTGTCATCGTACCGCCGAGCGGCGTCACTCCCCGTGCGGGAGTGTGGATTGAAATTCATACATTGGGAGATATTAGTAATAATATAGTAGTCACTCCCCGTGCGGGAGTGTGGATTGAAATCATGATTTATCATGGGGCCTTTTTAAATGTAGTGTCACTCCCCGTGCGGGAGTGTGGATTGAAATTTCATAGGCAGACAACTTCATTTCGTGCCATGAGTCACTCCCCGTGCGGGAGTGTGGATTGAAATCTAGAGTTTATTTGTGCACTCCTTGTTCTGCCGAGTCACTCCCCGTGCGGGAGTGTGGATTGAAATCGCAACAGAGGGCATAAACAGCATTCCAATCAAGGTCACTCCCCGTGCGGGAGTGTGGATTGAAATCCGCCCGGATTATTAGTTAAACGGTTTCCGGCTCGTCACTCCCCGTGCGGGAGTGTGGATTGAAATGGAGCGCTGCCCATCTATGTAAGCGCGTATTTGCGTCACTCCCCGTGCGGGAGTGTGGATTGAAATATTTAAAACACAGGTTTTTGCGTCTGTAATAACCGTCACTCCCCGTGCGGGAGTGTGGATTGAAATTGGAGAAGCTTCTCACTATTGACAAGCGCCGACTTGTCACTCCCCTTGCGGGAGT
>CAMWWF010000087.1 GCA_947177885.1 uncultured Lachnospiraceae bacterium | reverse complement strand
GACCGTTATACTCTTTCATGGGACGGATATTCAGCACTTTCTCGATCTGTTCCCTCCAACGCAGCAATTCACTGTTTCCGCCTTCCCCGGCATGACTTCTCAGAAATTCCTTGAAACCTTCATCCGTGTAGGAACCATCCCGGCATTCCACCGTTCTGAATACCCCGTTTTTCTTCAGGACATCCATAACGGTGCGGCGCTGCTCCTCCGTCATGGGACAGTCGTAGATCACTCTGTTTTGATATTCAATATAGCCCCCCGAACTGGCTATCACTCCGTCAAAATCATACTGCAGCAGCGGACGCAGCATATCATAATTTCTGCCGGTACACAAAAATATATAATGCCCCTCTTCCCTCGCCCGGGCAATCGCCTGTAATGCGGATTCCGGCGGCTCATTGCTCCCCGGTTCCGTCAGCGTCCCGTCTATGTCCAGAAATATGATCCTATGTGCCACGTCTGCCCACCTCCTGCCGATCAGCATAAAAACGGTGCTATCTTCTCCTCAATGCCCGCTTCGTTTGAATGGTACCTCAGACGGAGGGGTCCCGACAGATCCAGCGCCAGCACTCCAAGAATCGATTTCGCATCCACGATCCTGTGCCCGGAACCCAGGTCAAAGTTTGCATCAATTTTATCGATAATATTAATAAACTGCCTTATCTGATCTACATTATGGAATCTTACATTAACCTGCTGCATATTATTCTTCCTCCTGTTTTATTCCGTTACTTTCATAGTAATTTTGGCTCTTTTGAGCAATTTTACTCCCTGAAACAAGTTCTGCTTTTTGAAATAGTTTCTGCACGCCCCGTGGAAGGCGGTTCTGAATGTGTATGTGTGTAATCGATTTCACCCATAGCATTATAATACACTGTCTGTAATTTCCTGTAAATTGGCATAATTCATAATTTCACCAATTTATTTTTGTAAAAATTAGTGAAATCGTTTTCATACCGTGCATATATGCTATCAGGAGCTCTGCCTTTACCCGACTGATCAAAGTCAGAGCTCCTGATGTACCCGCTTACTCATCACCTGTGGAAACAGACTTCCCCGGAACAGAGTTGCAGGGAAGCAGGCCCGGAAAAGCTTCCGCAGAAAAACACCTGTCAGGTACATCCCTGTCAGGTGTTTTCGCTCAATCCTTATTTGGTATTTTCTTATCCGTATATAAGATATGGTTGATCAGCCACCCCAGAAGGAACTCAAGCAATTCCTGCAGATACTCCTGCGGATCGTCTTCCACCTGACTCAGGCTGATGTTCTCCAGCTTATCAATAAAGGCTTCATGCGCCCGCTTCTGTGCATCAAGTCCCACGTAATGAATGCTTTCCATATATTCTTCTTCATCACGGAAATGTTCTTTGGTATAATCCTTCAATTCATCCAGTATTTCCGTGATATTATCATATCCGGACACTCCGTCAAAGGCCTTGACCAACCGGTCCGCCCTCTCAACGATCTTGAACAGCGTTTCATGCTCTCTGTCGATCAGTTCTATACCGGTCAGATATTCCTCCGTAAACTCACAGGGATTTTCCCTGATCATCCACTCCTCTAACGGCGGCAGCTTTCCAATCATGATATCGCTGCTCAATATATGGCGGTACAGCCATTTTGCCAGAAAAGCCACCAGTTCAGTAAGAACATGCTGCTGGTCTTCTACACTGTCTATGTTGGCAAAATCAAAAGAAAGAATTTTATCACGGAAAAAGGCATGCTGTGAGCGCTGGAGTATGAGTTCGGGATCCCGTATCTGTGTCATATATGCCTCTTCATGGGCAAAATGTTCTTCCGCATAACGGTCAAGCTCTGTGAGTATGTCCTTTATCTGCTGATAATAGTCACTGTGATAATCCATAACAGCAAGCTGATATGCCCTGCTCAGCAGTTCAAACAGATGCCGGTGTTCGTCATCGATCTGCTCTATCCCTGTCAGACAGTCATCCGTAAATAGAAACATGAATTCATCCTCCCGAAGTCTTTGACTTACCAATGCAATCATACGGTTACAAGAACTTCCATTCTCAGACAATTTATGTATTCGCGTCTTCACCCGGATCCGCCCCGCCATTTGTATCCGTGGCGCCATTTGGGTTTGCACCGACACTTGCTTTCGCAGCCTCGTTTGATTTTACGCCCTCACTTGCTTTCGCGGCCTCGTTTAGGTCTGCACTGTCACTTGTTTTCGCGGCCTCGTCTATGTTCGCATTAGTATCTTTATGTGGTGACTGTCCCACAATCTCAATTCCCTTGCCTACAGCCACTGTCACCTCAATGTCCCTCTGCATCGAATTTGCCTCAAACCGATACAGCACTTTCCCTTTCAGCGACTGAACATACTGTGCAGGCAGACGGTTCAAAGCATACGTTGCGATATCCATCCGGCATTGTTCACACTTGCAATAGTCCGTGCCCGGCCACAATTGGTCAATCTTTTTCAATACTGTCTCTTCCATTAAATTTATCAATTCCGTCATGCCCTCACCTCATTCAATAGCTATTACTGAAACGAAAATACTAATAACAGTATAAAACATTTTTGTGACAGATACAAGACACAATGTTCTTTTTACATTTTGGATGATCCGTGACAGTTCAGACAGGTCACTGAACTGTCATGATGATACACACTGCGCTCGCAGGTCCCGCAAAATTGCACAGGAACGAAATTCTGACTTCGCGGGAGGAGCTATCTGAACTGTTACGATAATCTGACTTCACACAAGGGGATGCCTGAACGGTTTCCTAAAAAAATAAAGCCGCACACCGACAGTCAGTGCGCAGCCTTATTGAAATCTTAACCGCCGATCCGCCTGGCGGTCTGTTTATAACTCCACCTTCGGAAGCTTTGATATCGCTTCCGCCAGCTCTTCATCCGTAGGAATGTAATCACTCATATCTCCGTCATTGTATTTCTGGTAGGCAACCATATCAAAGTAACCCGTACCCGTCAGACCGAATACGATGTTCTTCTCTTCTCCCGTCTCCTTACACTTCACGGCCTCATCAATGGCAACCCGGATCGCATGACTGCTTTCCGGAGCGGGAAGGATCCCCTCCACTCTTGCAAAGGTTTCCGCCGCCTTAAACACTTCCGTCTGCTCCACGCTCCTGGCCTCCAAAAGCCCCTGATCATACAGCTCGGAAACCGTGGAACTCATGCCATGATAGCGGAGACCGCCCGCATGATTTGCTGAGGGTATAAAACCGCTTCCCAGAGTATACATTTTCGCAAGCGGACATACCTTTCCGGTATCGCAGAAATCATAGGCATAGACTCCTCTTGTGAGGCTGGGGCAGGAAGCAGGCTCCACTGCGATCATCCTGTAATCAGCCTCTCCTCTTAAGATCTCCCCCGCAAAAGGAGAGATCAGTCCGCCTAAATTAGAACCGCCGCCGGCGCAGCCGATAATGGTATCCGCCTTGATGCCGTATTTGTCCAGAGCGGCTTTCGTCTCCAGACCGATGATGGACTGATGCAGCAATACCTGTGCCAACACAGAACCCAGCACATAGCGATAACCTTCCTGGGTGGTTGCCGCTTCCACCGCCTCCGAGATCGCACAGCCAAGGCTTCCTGTGGTTCCCGGAAATTCTTCATTGATCTTACGCCCGATATTGGTATTCATGGACGGGGAAGGAGTTACCTTCGCTCCGTAAGTGCGCATAACCTCGCGCCGGAAGGGCTTTTGCTCGTAAGAGCACTTTACCATGTAAACCTGACAGTCCAGATCAAAATAGGAACATGCCATGGAAAGAGCCGTTCCCCACTGTCCCGCACCGGTCTCTGTGGTTACTCCCTTTAATCCCTGCTTCTTTGCGTAATAAGCCTGGGCAATTGCAGAATTCAGCTTATGACTTCCTGATGTGTTATTTCCCTCGAACTTATAGTAAATGTGAGCGGGGGTCTTAAGCTTCTCTTCCAGACAGTATGCCCGTACCAGCGGTGACGGACGGTACATTTTGTAAAAATCCCGGATCTCCTGCGGTATATCAAAGTAAGGCGTGGTATCGTCCAGCTCCTGCTTCGCCAGCTCTCTGCAGAAGATACCGGAAAGCTCATCCTCCGTAACCGGCTGTAAAGTCCCCGGATTCAGGATGGGCGCCGGCTTCTTCTTCATATCCGCACGTACATTATACCATTGTTTCGGCATTTCCTGTTCTTCCAGATAGATTTTATAAGGGATCTTCTTGTCCATGTCATTTTCTCACTTTCTTTGCTTGATCATTTTCTTCCCGCTTCCAGTACCCCATCGGTTTGGAAATTGGCTTTGTGGATTTTCCGATCCATACCAGAGTCAGACACCCTGCCGGCGGCCGGATGGTAACATATACACACCCTGCCGACAGGAAAGGTCAGGACACTGAAACAGCCAATACCGGAAACACATGACGATATTATACAATGAATCCTGTAACTTATCAATGGATTCTTTCTCTCCTGCAAAGATTGTATTTTCTGCTGTCTGCATAGATTAAAATATCACACGCCCATTTTCCACATAAAATGTACTTCCATCATATTCCACCGTTCCTGTAGAGCCAAATGCAACCATACCTTGTTCTATATACCACCAGCCATAGTCAGGATCACCCCACAGCCCGTCAAACCCAGCTGCGAGCTGGCTTTGATAGCCATGCTCGCAGGAATAAACAATTGCGAAAATACGATGTGCCATTGGAGAATGCGTATTTTCGGGGATTTTACAGAGAGATGGTGGATTTTGTCCGCTCGCTGTTTGAATCGGGCTTAAAGACCAACGATTATCTGCAGTTTGCGGTGATCACAGGCTGCCTCAAGATTTCAAAGGAAAGCATTTTCACCGGGCTGAACCACTTAAACATTATTTCCGTTTCAGATAAAAGCTATAATGACATTTCGGATTTACAGAGACGGAAGTTATACAGATCATGAAGGATTATGGCGTGGAGAAACGCTTTCCAACCATGAAAGAATGGTACGACGGATATACTTTTGGGAACACAGATGTCTATATCCCTGGAGCGTTATAAAATTCATGTACGATCTGTACCGCGCAATGGAGGCCGGAAACGCAGAGAGGATCAGCGAGATCCTGAATGAGCAGCTGATCACCACCATCAGCTTCTACGACAGTGCGGAAAATTTTTATCATGGTTTTCTCGCGGGAATATTATGTCAGAGCGAGGAATATCTGGTAAAGTCCAACCGGGAGTCCGGAAAAAGAAGGACGGACCTTATGGTGAAAAGTCCGTCCCTGCGGGGAAGGTCCTTCGTCCTGGAGGTAAAGGTTTCCGAGTGTATTGATGACCTGGGCGCCGATGCGGAAAAGGCGCTGCAGCAGATATACGACAAAAAATATATGGCAGATCTGTAAATCAGATTTTCATTTTTAATACTTTTTGTAATTTTCAGTTGAATTTATTTGGCGGAACCGGACACCGAGGAAACACTGCATGTTTCCGGCAGCACATTCCGCTTCAGCCCGGTATAGGCAAGCAGGATATACACCCCATAGATCAGGAAGAACAGCCCCAGCGCCATGCCTGTGATCACAAGGGGATGGCTGGCTCCCGTCAGGGTTCCCGGCTCCACGGCGCCTCCCAGATTCAGCACAAAGGTGACACCAATCAGCACAGGCGGTATGGCCGGCATAGTGTAATATATGGCGACCTGCGTCCTCAGCGCTTTCATCATCTCCCGCCGGTCCATGCCCAGCTTATACAGCAGGCCATACTGCTGCCTGTAGCGCCGGGTCTCGTCAAGCTGCTGTATGGTCAGGATCGTGGCGGCAGTCATGATGAGCACCAGCGCCAGGTAAAACAGCGGGAAGACCGTCATGGCCGTCATAACCGCCACCTCTGCCTCCTCTGCAGATCTGACATACAGATAAAGCGCGCTGTACATAAACGAGCTCCCGCTGTACACATTCTGATCCAATATCTCCTCCATGGCCTCATACTGGCTCTCTTCCACCGGTTCCGCGGTTTTGGCCGCATAGATATTATGGCTGACGGCAAGACCCTCCGCCGCCTCATCCGGCACCACCAGAATAAATCTGTTCCCATTGACACCCCACAGATACTGGGCAAATGTCTCCGTGTAAATGCCCCCCGGCGTCAGAGTATACTCTCCCATACGAACAGGCCGGCTCCAGTCCTTTAACACTTCCCCCACATAGGGCTGACAGTGTATGATGTACTGACCGGCAGACTGACCGTCCTGTGTCCGCCCCGGTTCCATGGTCACCTCCGGGTAACCCAGCATCCTGCGAAGCGCCGCATAATCACTGGCCTTCATCACCGTGTCCCTGGGATAATAAGGATAATATTCTGTATTTTCCCCGATATAGTCGGTAACCTCAGCCGTATCTCCCAGATATATCGGATACTGCCACGCGTCGAGGACAGGGATATTTTCCCTGATATAATCCATGCATTCCTCATACTCCATATCCGCCACTGACGCTTCCACACTGAGTACCAGATCAAAGCAGGACAACCACTTCGCCCGGTTGCAGAACATGGCGCGGAAGGTCATTCCCGTGCCCTCCGCGATCAGCACTGCGGTAAAAAGCATGGCAATGGTAGCCATGACCACTCCCATGGTCGCCAGCTTGGCGGAGAGCGCACGAAACACCAGAAGATTCTGTCCCTGATACTTCTTCCCATTATGCTTCTCAAACCAGGCGGGAACACCGGAGGAAAAGCTAGCGAAAAAGCCGTACAGAAAAGCAATGATACATCCCGCTCCGACAATGCCGAAAAACAGATTACCTGCCAGGATCAGCACTGTTCCCGCCACGCCCAGAACAATGGACACCACGGAGATCCGTCTTCTGCTGCTGCTCTTTTTGATCACCGCCTCTTCGTTCTGCTTCTCGAAATAGATCAGGTCATAAATCTTCATTGTCCGGATCCGCCTGCGGCTCCTGAACTGTACGGACAGATAGATCAGCACGAAATAAATCAGTGTCAGCCCCACCGTCTTAAGGGAAAAGGAAAAGGCAAAATGATATCCCATACCGAACATAGCCAGAACGATCGCCCGCAATGCCTGAAAGATCAGATTGCCAAGGATCATTCCCAGCACCATGGCCAAAGCCCCCACCGCCACATTCTCCAGAAAGAACAGCCGGGCCACCTGCTCATTCTCCAGACCGATCAGGATATAGGTGCCAAGCTCCCTGCTCCTCCTGGTCAGCATGAATTTCGTAGTGTAAGACACCAGCCAGCTGATGACACACACTACCACAATGCTTGCCAGTATGATCGCCAGCGTCATGGAGCGCAGCATTTTAGACAGGGTCTGTATCTCTTCGGAAAAGATCAGCCCGTTAAAGGCATACATCAGCGCCGTCACCATACTGACAGTGACAAAGTAAACCAGATAATCCCTTGCCTGCCTGCAGGCATTTCGCAGGGACAGCTTAGATAACGTCACTGAGATCACCTCCCAACAGAGCCAGCACATCCAGAATCTCATGATAAAGGACAGAACGGGAACGCTCCCCCCGGAGCAGTTCATTAAAGATCCTGCCGTCCTTCAAGAACAATATGCGCTTTGCATAGCTTGCGCTGTAGGCGTCATGAGTCACCATGAGAATAGTGGTTCCCATGTCCCGGTTCATCTGCGTCATGATCTCCAGGAGGTTCTTCGACGCCCTGGAATCCAGCGCTCCCGTCGGTTCGTCGGCCAGCAGCAGGGACTGCCCTGCCACAATGGCCCGGGCGCAGGCCGCCCTCTGCTTCTGCCCTCCGGAGACCTGATAGGGAAATTTCCCCAGGATATCCTGGATGCCAAGCTTTGATGCCACCTTTTCCACCTGATTTTTGACGGCATGGGGATCGCTGTGGTTCAGGGACAGCGCCAGACCGATATTTTCCTCCACCGTCAGCGTGTCCAGCAAGTTAAAGTCCTGAAACACAAATCCCAGTCTTTCCCGGCGGAACCTTGCCAGCTCACCGGCGGGCAGCTCCGCAATATTCTCGCCGTCCAACAGGATCTCCCCGGCACTCACCGTATCAATGGTGGAGATACAGTTGAGCAGCGTGGTCTTCCCGCTGCCCGAAGCTCCCATGATCGCCATAAACTCCCCGTCCTCCACGGTAAAGCTGACACGATCCAGGGCTTTGGTGACATTATTTCTGCTTCCGTAATACTTTTCGATATTTCTTACCTGTAACATAAGGCCCTCCTTATCTCCGTTCCTGATCCGCCCGGACAGCACTCCCATCGGCAGCGCTGTTTATGGCCGTCTTTCTCCGCCGCCCTGCCTGTGAGTGCACATGTCCGTGCAGAAATCTGATTGAACTGATACAAGAATACCCCAGAGACAGAGCTTCTTGTATTGGTCTGATATGGATTTATCTTACACTTTTGTAAGAATACGGACATTTCATCCGATATGCCTTATTTTCCTTTCCGATCATGTGCTCAATGCCGGAAAGGTCATTGTCACCGTTGTCCCCTGCCCTTCCTTTGAAGCGATCTGCAGGCCGATCTCCAGACAGGCTCCCAGTCTGCGGCAAAGGTACAGCCCCATCCCCGTGGAACCGCCCCGTCTGCGGCCGTTACTGCCTGTAAATCCCCTGTCAAACACTCTGGAAAGCTCATGTGCGGGAATACCTGTGCCGTTGTCGCTGACGAGCAGCTGCACCTGCCGTCCCAGCTGCCTCGCAGACAGGGTGATCACCGGAGTGTTTTCCCCGCCGGCGCTGCCCTCGGAAGCTTCCCTCCGATAGCGTGCCGCATTCTGCAGCAGCTGTCCCAGAATGAACACTGCCCATTTATCGTCTGTGTAAACGGTATGCTCCCACACTGTGTCTCTGCCGCTGTCAGAATCACGATTCCTTTTATGGGCTTCCGACGTTCCGGATAAATCATCCTCCCTGTACTCTGACGAACATCCGGTCAGTTCTTTAAGCGGCTCTTCCCCATGGGGCATAAGATCACCGGCCGGAGCACAGTCAGCAAGAACATTCAGTGCGACACCGCTCTGGATCAGCAGCGTCCGGTGGCGTTCCACTACCGCGTCCACAATTTCCCCAAGCGGGATCCGCCGAATGATGAAATCCTTCTCCGGGCTTTCCGCCCTTGCATAAAATAAAGCGCGCTCCACATGAGCCTCGATCTGCGCCAGTTCAGCAGAAAGTTTTCGGCGCGTTACGGGATCCGTATTGCGGCAGATCAGTCCTGCTGCCGTCATGGGCGTCTTGATCTCATGAACCCAGCTCTCCACATACTCCCTGTATTCCCGCTGGGCCGCCCGGGCATCGGAGACGGCGCCGATCATGGACCGCCCCGCCCTGCGAAGCAGCTCCAGTAATCTGCGCTCATATACACTTCCGCCTCTGGGAATGCACTCGGTGAACAGATATTTTTCATCCAACCCGTCCATGATATTCTCCAGTTCCCGCAGGCGGATACGGCACTTGATAAACCCCACCGCACAGGTACCCGGAAAGAGCAACAGCCAGAAAATGGCCAATAGCAGGATAACGCCGCTTCCCGTACCTGTAGCATACAGAAATCCTGCAGATGCCACTGCGAAGACCGCCTGAAGTACGATCGTCCCCAGGCGATCAGATAAATATTCTGTCATTGTCATAACTGATACCTCATTCCCCGGTATATCCGGATCTGACCGGATGCTTCTTCCTCTTCACAGCTGATACCCCATTCCCAGACATGTCAGGATCAGAACGGATGCGACTACCTCTTCACAGCTGAAACCC
>CAMWWF010000086.1 GCA_947177885.1 uncultured Lachnospiraceae bacterium | reverse complement strand
TTATAGGCACCGTGCCATTTTGAATACTTTCCAGAAAGGCGAGCATCTCCCGGCTTCCCAGCTTCATGGAGCGGACGGTCTTTATAATCTCCGCATCTTCAAGCTGCTTTTTTCTGATATTCAGTTCTTCCAAATGTTCCTGCCATACAGCAATCTTTTCCTCCGTTTTTGCGATCTCATCTAAGACTCTGCTCAATTTTGTGTTCACTTTCCACCTCATTTCTGCCGGTATCTGTTATCCGTTTAGTTACCCGCGGGGAAGTAACATCAAGATAATCAAATTCAAGCTGGTTTTCACATATCCTGCTGCACAGATAACCACTCTGGAAAGGTGTCTGCGCAGGCGTCCCGCCGTCTGCTGCCATGTAATAGACCCGTGGGCTGAGCCAGAGCATTTCCACCCGGTTTTCTTTAAACATACGGAAACGGTCCCTGCTGTCAAAAATCCCCTGAAAGTTGATCAACATTGCAAAAGCTTTTCCGATCTCATACAGCCGCTTTAAGACTTCTCCCTTTAAGCTGTACGGCGGGTTGCTGACGATATAGTCGCAGTCCGGCACCTCTGTATGGAAAAAATCCTGCCCTGTCTGGATATGCCCGTAAATAACACGAAAGCCGTTGCCCGAAAGTATCTTCACAAACTCACTGTCCGCCTTGTCAAACGGACACCAGACCACTGCCCCCGCTTTCAGCCGTCCAATTATTGGGTAGACTGCATAAGACGGCGTATAGTATTCATCATTTTTCTGCATTTGTCGCTGAAATTGTACCATGCATTCCTCCTGTCTTTTTACAAAAAAGTTTGATAATAATAAGCTCTATAATTACAATTAAGTTTGATAATTTACTCCCAAACTTAATATCACGAAACCATGTTGCAGAGAAACAAAGAAGAATAATAAGAACCATGCTCCTTTAAGTGCCACGAAATCTCCGTTTTTATCAACTTTAATTGTCATTTTCTTTGAGTTTTATCAATCATAATTGTTAATTCCTTTGTGAAGCCGTTTTTATCAAACAAAGATGTAAATTATCAATCTTTATTGCAAAATTATCAAACTTAATTGTTACTCTACATTCCTCCTTTACCCGATTCTCCCGTAAGATAAAAAATGCCCCTGCCAGTACGGGGTATTGATGTTAGAGTATTTAATTGGGTTGCCCGCGTGTATCATCATGCCGTTGCCGACATATATCCCCACATGGCTTGCCCCGGATGTATTGTAAGTCCCCTGAAAAAAGATCAGGTCGCCCGGCTTTGCCTCCGAAGCAGAGACGGCAGTGCAGCTTCTCCTAAGCCCCTCCGCCGTCTGCCTGCCCACATTCCAGCCGTTCCCACAGTTGTTGATGACCCAGCTCACAAAGCCGGAACAATCAAAACCTGTCTCCGGCGAAGCGCCGCCCCACACATATGCCATTCCCAGATATTTTTCCGCCTCCTGTATCATGCGGGCAAACTGTGCATCGTTCAGTGCTTCCGCCGGAATCTCATAGTCAGAACCGCCGGGATTATCGGCGGGAAGCCCGCTCACGTCAAACAGATAGCGCCGGTTCCCGTAGGTCATGTTGTAGGCATCATAAAGCGCCGCCTGCTCCTGCGTCATATGGCTTCTTGCCACCGTGTCAAACCCTTTGTTGTTCAGACAGATGCACAGGTCATGCCATTCATACTCCACTTCCACCTCTTCTTCTGTCTCTTCCCCGGTCAGTGGATCTGTTACAGTCTGTGTTTCCGTCCTCGTCCGTATCTCCGTGACCTCTTCCACCGTAAGGCGGTACTGCTCCGAAAAGTATACCGGGAGCATATCCAGAGCCTCTATCTGGTCATAGGTAAATTGCTCATACAGCACGGTAAGAAATGAAATTAACTGGTATGGGTTGTGGGTGATCTCGTCCACCTGGTAGCGGTATTCATCGTAACCCGGATGGGTAGTCTCCATGCTGTTTATCTGCTCATCAAGCGCCTCTTCCAGTTCCTTATAGGCTGCCTCTGCAGCGTAGATATCTTCATCTTCGCTGGGATAAGTCGTCCCGATAAAAGTAGAGGAAGTTCCCTGCACCATGGCACTGCAGCTGGAAAACCCCGCGGCAAAAAAGAGAAACAGCAGCATGACAAGCGCTATCGCCATAAGCAGCCCTTTTTTACTCCTGAAAACTTCTGCCGCAATGTCCTTTGCCTTCCCTAAAAATGTGCCTGTTGCCTCCGCACCCCCTTTGGCAGTCTTTTCTCCCCGCTTTGCCTTTGCGTATGCTTTTTTGATCCGCTGTTTCTGGTAGAATTTATTTAGCTCCCTTTTCCTGCCGGATTCCGGAATTTTTCCCGCTGCCAGATGTTTTCTTTTCTGCATCCGGCTGCTGGATGGGCGCAGGGCATAGCGGAGAGCCTTATCCCCTGCCCTTCCTGCATGGTGCAGGGCTTCTGTCTCCATATCCTCCTGCGGTTCTTCTGGTTCGTCACCTGCAAGGGCAGACACCGTAACAACGGCTGCCTTAAGAACCGTCCTGCCTGCCAGCCTCATGCCCCTGCCATGCACCATCCCGCCCTCTTCCTCAAACTGAAGGCGGTCAGCTTTCTTTCCCTCCTCTTTCTGCCACCTCCCATTTCCGCTCTTTTCCTCTGTTTTCTTCTGTTCTTCCGTTTTCCGTGCATGGGCGTATACCTGTTTTTTCTTTCGGATATGGGCACTGTCCTTATCTGCCCCTTCCCCTGTGCCGGAATCTCCGTGTCTTCCTGTTTGCCGTTTCCTGACATTCCCCATATGGGAAGACTGTTCCCGACTGTCATGCAAAGAATCAGACACATGGAAACGGTCTCCCGCCATATCCGGCGCAGTGGCTTGTCCTGTATCGGAACCCTCTGTCTTTCCATAAGAAACTTCCTGCAGTATACCCTTCCCCTGCCTGCGGTAACGTGCCGACTGCGTTTCCGGGATATGGTTACCCCTCCTATTAGAATTTCTGACAGAAGAAACGTCCGGACTCTGCCTGCCGGAATTTTCCCTTATGCCCGGTTCCGAAGTATTTTCCTCCTCTATACCTGTCTTCTGCATAATTTCCGTATGTACTTCCGTCTCTCCTGCCTGTGCCTCCATCTCTACTGTATCTTCCTTATATAAGGAGAAATCCATTTCCCTTACATCTGCCTGTGTCTGGTAAATCCCGGACCGTGCACCGTCTTCTCCATAAGCCTCCGGCCTTTTGAAATCCGGGGAATATCCGCCCCTGTGCTTCCCGCCTGCTCTTCTGCCTTCTGCCCGACGCCCATGCCTGTTCTGGAAATTCACGGAATCGTCGGCTGTCCCTGGGAGCGTCAAGTGATCAGTCTCCCTCCTGCTAATCCTGACTGCTTCCCCGCTCCTTAAGTTTTCTTCCGAAAGCCCGTCCCTGCCCATTTTCCGGACAGTTTTATCCCTTGCCCTGTAACGTTGTCCACGCATATTTTTACTCCTTCCCATTCCATACAATCCCGCACATTTTCCTTACCGTTTCCCTTTACGGCTCCAATACCACTCCGCCATAAATACACTGCGCTGCGGAAACGGTGGCAGGGAAAATCCTGAAATACTGCTGTTTAAGCATCTGCGCCCGGCTTCCACATAAGAAAGGACTTCCTTATAATAAGCAGTGTCCGCTTCCCTGTAATCCGGGCTTCCTGCCTCTTCCTTTTCCATATGGGAAATCTCGCAAAGTGCAAGCCTCTCCAGAGCGCATAGCGTAAGGTGGACTTCCAGATAGCCGTAAAGCCCCACTGCGTCTGCCTTTCCATTGCCGGAACTGATATTGTGTTCCAACAGTTCAAGAAACTTCTCTGGTCTTTCCCCGACCATAAGAATCCCTGCTGCAAATTTTTCCGAACCGCCCCGCAGATAATCCACACGGTACAAAACTTCGCTCCCTGCCTCCGTCCTGCCTTTTAAAGTGCCGTCTGCCATAGAAAGTGAGAGAGGCTCCATAAATACAGCATCCTCTCCCTCCTTCACCACAAAAGAAACAAACGGGACTCCCTTCTCTATCTCCTCTTTGGGAATATCGATCCCGGCAAATTCCATAAGCGCTTCCTCTATGGGCATTTCTTCCTTATCTATGTATTTCCTTTCAATAACCTTTCACCCCTTCCCGGCTCTTAGATTCTGCTTTCCATCCGATAAACCGTCTCCCATTATCTGCCCTTCCTGTAGCTGCCCGGATCATAATCCTTAAAATCCTTCACGGAATAAAACAGCCTTCTATTGTTCACCCACCTCTGCAGCCGCCGGGTTTCTTCCGGTGCGGTGGGTTTTTCGTACACCATCACATAAGGGCTGTACCCCATGTCACGCAATGTATAGATTCGGTATAAATCCTGCTCATGGGTGCTGCCATAGTTGGTAAGGACATAGACCTGCCTTTTTCGCTTGTCCTTTACTTTGGTAAGTTCTGCAAATCTTTTAAAATACGGCCGCAGGTCATCCTCCGGGTTATCCCATGCAAAATGGAGCATTTTTGTCCTGACTTTATTTAAGGCCGCCACCTTTTCCGGCGTGGCAAGCCGCACGTCAAGCCCCTGCGTGAAATCCACTGTCGCCCTACTGTCTGCAAGCTGCAAAAGGAGCCGCTCCCAATCCGGGCAGGCTAAGATGTTTGCGTCTAAGAGCCTGATCTCTTTTTCGCCGCCCCAGAATTCGGACAGGTCAGTCACAGCCTGCGTCCTTTTCCCTTCCTTTTCGGCAACAATGCAGAATCCGCACCCGCGCGGGCATCCCCTTGAAAGAAAACCGTAGGCTGTACCGGCAAACTGCGGGTACAGCCCATAATCCGGGTGTGCATGTTCCACGGCATCCGGCAGCTTATTGTCAAGACCGTACCCTGTGCCGCCTTTTATAACGCAGTCCGACTTTATGCTCCCCTCATAATCTTTTGAATAGGTATCCGTGAATACCCTGCTCATATAAACAAGCTCATACTGCTTCCCCTCAGCGTGCCACTCCACAATATCTCCCCTTGCCTTATGATAAGCGGACAGCTTCATCAGGCAGAGGTTTGGAAAGTTGTGCCCGTCCACATCGATCAGCCCTATCCTTGCTCTCATGTTTTCTTCTTATCTCCCATTTCCGAGGGCTTAGTCGTCATCAGAGTATACAGGCGCAATGACTTATCAAATTTGTCCTTAAAAGGAATGATCGTGCTGCCATAAAAAATAAGCCCTTCCCCTTCCCCGCTGTTGGTCACATAAGAAAGCTGGTGCGGTGAAATATTAAGCTGCTTCGCCAGTATCTGCCGGTCCCCCGCCGCCTGGTTCAGCATGTAAATAAAGTCTGAATTTTCAAAGATATTCTCGATCTCCCTGCTCGCAAGTAAATCTTTGATATTCTGGGTGATTCCTGTCGGGATACCGCCCCATTTCCTGAAACGCTTCCAAATCTCCACGGAATACGCTGCGGTCTGTTCCTCCTTCAAAAGAAGGTGGAATTCGTCTATGTAATACCGTGTAGATTTATGTGACATTCTATTGACTGTCACCCGGTTCCACACTTGGTCCTGCACGATGAGCATACCCAGCTTTTTAAGCTGCTTCCCTAAGTCCTTGATATCGAAACAGACAATCCGGTTATCCAGTTGTACATTTGTCTGGTGATTGAATACTTTAAGCGAACCGTTTACATAGATTTCCAGCGCAGTCGCGATCCGCTGTGCCTGTACTTCCTTCTGTTCCCGCAGGCATTCATATAAATCCCCCAGCACCGGCATGTTTTCCGGCACAGGATTTTCAAAATATTTCCGGTAGACAATCGGTAAACATCTGTCTATCACGGATTTCTCCTCCGCCTCGATCCCATTCCTGCTCCCCATGATCAGTTCGCACAAGGATAAAATAAAGTCGCTCTTTACCCCCAGCGGGTTATCATCTTCCGAATAGTCCATGTTGATGTCCATGGGGTTGATATAATCATGGCTGGTGGCAGAGATATGGATGACCTGGCCGCCAAGGGCATTGACCAGAGGGTAATACTCCCCTTCCGGGTCCCCGATGATGATGTCGTCCTGCGTTGCAAAGAAAGCATTCGTGATCTCCCTCTTTGCAGAGAATGATTTTCCAGAACCCGGTGTGCCAAGGATCAGCCCGTTAGGGTTCTTCAGCTTCTTCCGGTCCACCATGATCATGTTGTTACTTAGGGCATTCAGGCCGTAATACAGCGATTCTCCCGGCATGAAAAGTTCCTGCGTGGTGAACGGCACAAAAATCGCCGTTGAAGTGGTGGTAAGCGCCCGTTTAATGGGGATCAGGTTAAGCCCCAGCGGGATACTGCTCATCAGCCCCTGCTCCTGCATATAGTCGAGCCGCCGCAGGGAACAGTTGTATTTCTGCGCGATACCGGAAGTCTGGAAAATCCCGTTATCTAACTCCTGCTTTGTCTTTGCAGTGTTTAAGAAAAGCACGGTCACAAGGAACATACGCTCATTCCTCGTCTGCAGGTCCTCAAGGAGCCGCTTCGCCTCCCCGCCGTAGGTAGTTAAATCCGACGGGATGATGTCCATATCGTAACCGCTTCGCACAGCTTTCTTCTGTTCTTCCAGCTTCATCCGGTCAATGTCCGTCACCTTGCTCTTCACCGTCTTGATGGCTTTAAGCTGGTCTATGGACTGGATATGCATATTTACCACAAGGTTGCGGTCCATATCCAGAAATTCCGCCAGCATACGGTCCGTCAGCTCCGGGGCAAGTATCTGTAAATAGGAAACCGCCCCAAGGGTGTTCCCCATCTGGAAATCTTTCCCGTTCTTAAAGACAAAACTGGAAGGCGCCACAAAATCCTTTGTCCCCATGCCGGAGCGCAGCACCTGGCCATAGGAAAACCGGAAAGGTTCCCTCTCATCCTGGTTGAACGTCTCGTATAAAATCTGCAGCCGCTCCTCCCCGCCAAGGGGATAGGCAGGCACGCCAAGCACCTTGAAATTGTTCAGGATATCCGCCTCGATCCGCTCTAAGCGCGGCTTTGCCTCCCGGATATTCTCCGCCTCGATCCCGAAAGTAATATACTTTGTCCGCACCAGCCCGTTGTTCCCTTTGGCAAGCTGGTTCTTCAACATCTGCGCATACTCCATACGCACATCGTCAAAGGCATCGTTCTGGGGCATGATCTTTATCACCGACTCATATTCCTCCATGCTGCTCCTGCGGTTTACGAAGGACATCTGGAAATGGATGGTGCTGTCAAAGTAATTGAGGAAATCGCACCAGTTCTCGAATATGGCGTTCTTGTCCTCATTCTGTGCCAGCTGGTAGTTGATGTCATAGAACCGGATCGTTTTGGAATAGTATTTATCCAGCACCCGGCATATCCCGTCCTTTGCCATCTCCCGATACGGGATTGACTGCTGGGCGGAGATCCGCTTCTCTTTTTTCTTATCCTTCGCTCCCTTTTCTGCTCCCTGGCCGCGCCTGCCGCCCTTTCTGCCTGCACTGGAATTTACGATGGCACCGGCATTGTCACCGGCAGGATTTTTACCTCTGTCTTTCCTGTTACCGCTTCCTTTTCTTCCCACTCTTCTTTCCTCCCTTCTTCGGTCCTGCGGATACCGCCCGCTTTTCTCCACAGGAATCCTCATACAAATTTTCCACCTCATACCTGCGTATGGCCGGGCGCAGTATCTTCACGCTTATCATGTTCAGCAAAAGCTTCTCAAAAGGAAGCCCGTCCTTCTCATACATGGCAAAGAAAAACGCCGGGAGCATGATAAGGACCATGCCTGCCGCCGCATTGCTGGTCCCGATATGCCCTTTTGTGAGAAAATAAAAAGGCAGCCCAAGAGCCGCCGCACTCACAAGGCAGATAACCTGTCTCTTTGTCAGGTTGAACATTACCTTGCTCTTTACTTTTGTAAGGTCTTTCGGCACGCTCACATATGCCATTTCTGTCACTGCGGCAGAAATTTATCAGGCAGGGGATGGCCTTTCCTGCCGCTTACCCTTTCTTTTTTATTTCCCCTTAATGCGCCCCGAAAACGGCTTTTGACAGGTTCCCCGTCTTTGTCAGCCCGAAGCACAGCACCACCGTATATGCAGCCGCTTCAAACAGTGCGGAGTGCATATCCGATGAAATCTGTATCGATGACACTAATACGGCATAGATGCCCACACATATCATCATAAAAAATCCCTGGAAGCCGAGGGCGAAAAGCCCCCGGAAATAGTTGTTCCCCACCTGTCCCCATTCCCTGTTTGACAGGGTGGCAAAGGGGATCGGCGCGACTGATGTATAAAGGTAGATCTCGATCATCCTGACAAACAGGATAACGGTGATGATCACCGACATAATCTTCATGCCAAGGCTCACCAGCATAGTCTCCAGGGCTAGCACTGCCAGCTCACCAACCTCCATGGACACCATGGCAGCGTCCATCTGGGCTATCATGGAATCCACGTTGACGGCAGTCTGCCCGTTTATGGATGCACCTGCCGCGTTTACCACATGCTGCCCTACATCAAATACCGCCATGGTAATGTTGAAGGTGTTGCTCACAAGGTAGACCGCCACCCACATCTTGAAGAAATATTTAAAGAACATCCATGTATCTGTCTCATGCATGTTGTTTTTCTCCGTCAGCATGGTGATCAGCTCATAACACAGCACAAATGTGATGATCATGCCTGCTATGGGCATGATGACCGAATCAGACAGGTTCCGGATCAGGCTGAAAATGTTGCCATTCCAGCCCTGCGGCGTCTGTCCCACCTGCGCGGCAATCTCCCCGGTCTTCTGGTTCACGCCCGTGAACATAGTGGACAGGTTGGAGCGGATCATGCCGGACAGAAGCTCCCGCATCCACTCCTCGATTGCCTCAAATATGTTGTCAAACATGGGCAAAACTCCTTTCCCATTTTATCCGAATAAGTTTGCCAGCAGAGGCACAAGCTGGGTGCCGATGAGCGCCACTCCTCCGCCTGCCATAAGCTGCTTGATCCCTTGTGATTTTGCACCTGGGTTATCATTGCCATACCCTTCCAGAAGGTTGATGACACCCCATACCGCAAGGCCCGCGCCAAGCGCCACCACAAGTGTTTGTAAGATTGAGATTGCTGAACTGAAAAATGCCATATTGATTTACGGAACCGGAATTTCTGTTTTCACTATTTTCCTGATTTCCTGCAGAAGCCACGGGAAGGGATGGGCAAATCCCGTCATTTTCCGGGATCCATCATCCGGTCCTCTCTCCTTCCTTTTCCATGCATACGCTTCCTTCCCTGCCCGCAGCACTGCCCTCATCTTAAGTCCGTCTTATTCTTTATCCTTTTTAAGTACATGGCACATTCCCTGCACGATATAAGCCGCACAGGGAACCGCAATGCTGTTGCCAAGCATCTCATACCGCCTTGTATCACCAATCTGCCTCCCGTCATGCCTGTACCTGGTCCAGTCATCGGGGAATCCCTGCAGGCGTTCACATTCCAGCGGTGTCAGACGGCGCGCTGCATATATCCGTCCTCTCCCCTCCACCCTCACAGGTGCGATCACCACATGGCGGTCCACTGTCGTAAGGGTATAAGACAATTCCTGCTGGCAGCATATGCCATGCCCGCCATTCTCCGGTTTACGCCCTATCGTGTTCCCGGCGATACAGTAGACGTCCCCCTCCGCTATGTCCCAGCCTGTCAGCTCCCCGGTATCTGCGTCATGCCCTCCGCCTGCCTTTTCAGCGTCTTCTCCGCCAAAGGCGGAAACGCCCTGCCAAGGAGTGCCGCCCGCCTCAAAATACCCGCGCAGACTTTTGGGGTCAAAAAGTATTTCCCCGGCACATCTGCCTCCAAAATCCGTGACAAGGAACACGCGCCTTCGCCGCTGTGCTGTTCCGAAATATTGGGCGTCGTACACGCACCAAGCGAGGTCAGCTCCTCCGCTTCGTACCATCC
>CAMWWF010000085.1 GCA_947177885.1 uncultured Lachnospiraceae bacterium | reverse complement strand
CCTTGATCTCCTTGTCCAGTTCATTCTTGGTACGAATGGACTCTTCCTTGACTTCAAGTAATGATTCGCGCTTTTTTGTCTCCGCAGTTTTCAGGGCTTCATCAATAATCTCCCTTGCTTTCTCCTGCGCATTACCCACTGTAGACGCAGCCACTTTCTTCTGATAAGCGGATACGATAAACGTGGTAGCAACAGCTGTCACAAGGATGCTGACCAATGCAATGATCACATAGATAAGCATCTTGCAGGAGCACCTCCTTATTTCATTTTCATTGTACACTTCGACCACACGCTGTCGGGCAGCCTGTGATCTTTCATAGAATGTATGTACTTGTCCAAAAGGACTGAAAACATTCTAACAAGCAATTCACAACACTTAAATTTTAAACTTTTATTTGTATTATGTCAAGTACAACTCGCGATTCCATTTCATAAAAAGATGTAATCCCGCTGCCGTGAACGAAATAAAGGGTAAAACATGCGGCTCTCAAGTTCCCTGCCGCTTACGATCCGTGCACTGCTATCCGGCAGCAGCGCACGCAGACAGGCAAAGACAGGCTATCGCAGACATACTATTGCAAACAGCCAATAAACAGACAGACACAGATCATCGCAAAAGGGTACTCGCAGACATACAATCGCAGGTATGCAATCACAGACTGACCATCGCAGGCATACCATCGCAAACATACAATCACAGACACACCGTTCAGGAGAACCGGAAATCGTCAGCCCGGAGCACTCTGCAAATGATATCCTGTGAAAAGCCCTTACGCATCAAAAAGCCGTATGTTTTCTGCCGTTCCTTATAATCTGCCGTCTCCGGGTCGTAATGACGCTTATCCAAAAGTCGTCTTATCATTGCCTCCTCGTCCTGGATGCCTCCCTTTTGTTCCCACTGCCGCCACGCCTTTTCCAGTGTAGACTTATCGATCCCTTTTCCCATAAGATCCTGTTCGATCCGTCGCCTGCTCCTGGTCTCCTCATGATCGGAAATATAGGTCTCGGCGTATCTGAGATCGTCTGTGTAGTGGTAACCGGCAACGTAATCCAGGGCCTGTTCTATAATATTCTCCGGATAGCAGCCTTCCTTTAATTTATCATGCAGCTGTTTTGTCGTATATTCGCGGCTCTTTAACAGATTCATGGCCCGAAGCTTCGCCCGTTTGGGCAGTATTCTGCCCATGATCTCGTCATAATCTTCCTGTGAAATCTCCGCATCCTCGCATATATGGTATGAACGAAGTTCGCCCTTATACAATACAAAGGCGAACTCCTGCTCTATAAACACCTTACTGCGAGACTTGGATAATTCCTCTAATCCCGTCACTCTCATGCCGACTCCCCTTCACCCGCTCCATAAGAAGGTCTATGCTTCCGCCGCGGGTTCCGCCTCCGCCTTTGCTGCGGCTTTCTTTTCTTTGCTCTCTTTGCCCTTGCCTTTTGCGGTATCCGGTTTCAGCGTATCGCTTTCCGCCTTCGCTTCCCCGCCGAATCCGTAATGGGCACGCACCTTCTGACTGACTGCTGCGCAGATCTCAGGATTATCACGCAAAAACTGTTTGGCATTCTCACGTCCCTGACCGATCTTATTTCCATCATAGGCATACCATGCACCGGACTTGACGATCACATCTATCTGGGCTGCAAGATCCAGTATGTCTCCCTCTTTGGAGATACCTTCACCGAACATGATATCGAACTCCGCCTCTTTAAAGGGAGGCGCGATCTTGTTCTTTACCACTTTGACACGGGTACGATTGCCGATCACCTCACCGCCCTGCTTCAAAGACTCGATACGGCGCACATCCATACGCACGGAGGAATAGAACTTCAGCGCGCGGCCTCCGGTGGTTGTTTCAGGATTACCAAACATAACCCCCACCTTCTCACGCAACTGGTTAATGAATACCACCGTACAGTTGGACTTGCTGATCACGGCGGTCAGCTTACGCAGCGCCTGAGACATCAGACGGGCCTGGAGTCCCACATGGGAGTCTCCCATATCACCGTCAATCTCCGCCTTGGGGACCAGCGCCGCCACAGAGTCCACAACCACGATATCGATGGCTCCGGAGCGGACCATGGTCTCCGTGATCTCCAGTGCCTGTTCGCCGTTATCCGGCTGGGAGATATAGAGATTGTCTATATCAACCCCTATATTCTTCGCATACACGGGATCCAGCGCATGCTCCGCATCGATAAAGCCCGCGATACCGCCGCACTTCTGTACCTCCGCGATCATATGCAGAGTCACCGTAGTCTTACCGCTGGATTCCGGTCCGTATATCTCAACAATCCTTCCCTTGGGAATGCCGCCCAGTCCCAGGGCTATATCCAGGCTCAGGGAGCCGGTAGGTATGGTCTCGACGTTCATCTGGTTAGCAGGATCGCCCAGCTTCATGACTGCTCCCTTGCCGTACTGTTTCTCGATCTGGCTGATGGCCGCATCTAACGCTTTCAGTCTTTCATCTTTTTCCATTTTGATTTCTCCTTCTTCTCAGGAACAAACGTTCTGTCTTTCTATAGATTAAAACATTTGTTCGTATTTGTCAATCACTTATTACATTTTTAATATAACATTTTTCGTGTACCATAAAACTGCCTCAAAAACATCTTACCTCCATTTGTCATATTTTCGCTGAAACCTGTGGCGATATGCCGGAATGTCATAAGGAACCGCGTCCTGTGATCATTGCAGAATTGCTGCGGACAGTTCCTGCGGCGCCTCACGGGCGGCGCCTGCTCTGGACTGAACCTCCAGTAAAGTGTACCATACAAAATAAAGTTACGCAACAAAATAAAATTATTTTTCATCAATCTATTTCTCAACAATCACAAAATAATTGTCATAGAAAGATGTGATATCGTACCTCTCCTCATCAAAAAGATGCAGAGAGCCGGCATTTATCATATACACCACAGACTTTCCCGTATTCTCCGCCAGGATCTCCTCTGTGGCATTCGCAAAACGATATCTCTCCTGATAGGGCAGGCACTCTCTGCCATTCTGCACATTGCTGACACCCTGGAAATACAGCGCATCGATCTCATGGCAATACATGGTCAGAATCTCACCCACCGCATTGACACCCTCTCCCTGAGGATCCGGTGTGATACAGTAAATATCACATTCCATGCTCTCCGCAAATTCCAGCGCCTGCACATAGGGATCAAAATAGTAGATCCGGCTCACATCGGACCATGTGCCGAAATAGGTGGCGGCAAACAGCAGGGCACAGATACCGTAATACGCCCCTACAGGTAAAATGAGCAGTCTCCATTTTTCCAGACACCATTCGATCCCCACTGCCGCGATCGCCAGCACCGCATAAAAGATCACATTGATTCGGTTGATGGTCACCTCTCTGGTGATCAGCCCCACCCAGATCCCCATAAAGAGCCAGAGCAGCAGAACGACATAAGCCGTGCTCTTTCCCGGAAGGTTCCCCTGATCCGCAGACACCGATTCCTTTCCTTTCTCCCTGTTTTTGCACAGTCTGACCGTCATCACCGTCAGACCGATACAGAAAAATACGACCGTCAGGTAATAGACCGGTCCGAAACGGACAATGGTGTTGGTGGCGCTCTTATCGCCGTTCCCCCATACCACGGTCACTGTGGAGATCAGATTTTTCCGGAGCTGCCCCCAGGAAAAGTTGGTCAGAAGAATATCATTTCCACGGAAGCTCTCCGGAAAGGACGGAATCGTAAAAAGCGGTGTTTCTATGGTTTCCCCGCCCAAAGCGGTAAGCAGCATAGACAGGTATTCCGGCAGCGCGAGCACCGTAAAAATGCAAAAACAGATCCCCAGATCCGCCGCCCGGATCCGCTTCTGCCTGAGCAGGTAAACCGCCGCTGCCAGCAGAAACAGCGGAACCGAATAATCCGCCACCCCATAGCTGTAGCAGCAGAGCGCAAAAAAGACCATGGACACATACAGCATCTGTTTCTTTTTCATTCCTGCCAGCAGAAAGCACACTCCAAAGAGAAACATGTGCGGAAACATATTACAGTCAAAGGCCCAACGGCTCTGCATATAATGCCAGGGACAGATCACCCCCAAAAACTGCAGGAGCAGTCCCGTCCTGACATCTCCCAGGTTCTTTCCCAGAAAATACAGCGCCAAAAGTCCCAGACTGCTCACCACCAACATGGGCAGCCGGACAGTCACCGTCGAAAAACCGAAAAGCTTTATGAAAGGTACCATGCAATAGGCCAGCAGCGCACTCTGCTGACTGCCTGTCCATGCCGTAAAATGCACCGGAAGGCGCATACCGAACCGGTCCGTGCCATATCGGGACAGGGCCAGGGCATCTACCGCAGTCATGGCCTCGTCCTGATGGATCCCCACCGGTGACATTCCGAAATGAAAAGCCCGGATGAAAAAGCCCGCGATCAAAAGCAGCAGGACCAGAATAAACTCCTGTCTTTGGGATAATTCAATTTGTCGCTTACCGGTCCTCTTCATAAACTATAGTTTCCTCAATCCTTTTTTCCGAAAGTCACCTTGCTGAAATATTCCAGTATGCAGCTGCGCATCAGGGACAGCGCCGCAGATACGGCGGACTCTCTCACCCTGCTCCGGTTACCGCCGAACTGGTATTTCTCCACCGTGACCTTGCCCTTTACACAGCAGGCGATATACACCAGTCCCACAGGCTTTTCCTCCGTGCCGCCGTCGGGTCCCGCGATTCCGGTCACCGCCACTGCCACATCCGCCTTGGCGAAAAGTGCCGCTCCCTTTGCCATCTCCTCCGCCACCTGCCCGCTGACTGCTCCATGCTTTTGCAGCGTGGTCTTTTTCACACCCAGCGCTCTCCTCTTGGCCTTATTGGAATAGGTAATATATCCCGACTTATATACCTCCGACACTCCGGGCACGTTGATGAGTCTGCCTGAGAGCAGGCCTCCGGTACAGGATTCGGCGCAGGCCAATGACAGGTCGTTGGCGATCAGCAGATCTGTGACCGCCTTTTCCAGGGTCGTATCTTCCTCCGTGGTATATATATGATTGCCAAAACGTGTCTTTAACTCCTTGACGGTAGGTTTGATCAGCTTATTCGCAGCCTTCTGATCCTCTGCAGAGGCGGTGACGCGTATATGAACCTCACCGGTCTTTGCATAAGTGGCAATGGTGGGATTCGTCTGTCCGGCAATCAGATCCTTCACCATGGTCTCCACTTTGCTCTCCCCCAGGCCGCAGATCTTCACCGTCTGGGAACAGATGACCTGGTGCGTCAGTTCTCTCAGATAAGGTTCCACACTCTCTTCAAACAGGGGATAAAGCTCATTGGGCGGCCCCGGCAGGAGCACCACTTTCGCCTGCTCAGTCTCAATGATGGCGCCGGGCGCCGTGCCGTTATGATTCTCCAGGATAATGGCCTCCCTGGGCATCATGGCCTGCTTCCAGTTATTTTCCGTGGGAACGATCCCCCGCTTCTCAAAGAAGTCAAGGATGCTCTTCCTGCTGGGCTCATGCATGACCAGCTCTCTGCCGCAGACCTCCGCCGCCACTTCTTTCGTCAGATCATCTTCCGTGGGACCCAGCCCACCGGAAAGGATCACAATATCGGAGCGCTCCATAGCCGTCTTCAACACCGCGGAAAGCCGCTCCGCATTGTCTCCCACCACGGTCTGAAAATAGCAGGAAAGTCCCAGGCCCGCACATTTCTCAGCGAGATAGGCGGCATTGGTATTCACGACATTTCCCAGCAAAAGCTCTGTGCCCACACATATCAATTCTACTGTCATACATTCCTCACTTTCCTGCAGGTATACCTGTATCAGCGTGTCTCTCCAACTTGTTGCACTGCATATTCCGATTTATTTCTGTTCCTTCATGACGTCCTTATTCCTGACCAGATAATCCACCAACGAAATAACCGTCAGCGCCAGAGCGATCCACATCACAATATCGGTAAGAATCCCCCACCATGCCAGATAGCCTGACAGATCAAGCAGCATAAGACACACCATGACCATCTGGAAAGTGGTCTTGAACTTTCCCCAGTAACTGGCAGCGATCACCACATGGTTGTCCGACGCGATGAGACGGAATCCGCTGATGATGAACTCACGGCTGATGATGATGATCACCACCCAGGCGGGAATCCTTCCAAGCTCCACCAGACTGATCATGGCGGCACTGACAAGCAGCTTGTCGGCCAGAGGATCCATAAACTTTCCGAAGTTGGTGACCAGATTGTATTTTCTTGCAATCTTTCCGTCGATCAGGTCGGTCAGACTGGCCACAATAAAGATCGCCAGCGCCGCGATATCGGGAATCAGCCGGTTGCCGCCGAACCATCCCGCCCGGCCTCCCAGAAGCAGGAGCACGAACGGAACGATCAGGATCACCCGGAACATAGTCAGTTTGTTTGGCAGATTCATTTTATTGTTCATGATATACCTCACCTATCAAATCATATTCATTGGAATCCGTCACAAGGACCTTCACAAAATCTCCCGTCATCAGATTCGCAGTCGTATTTAAGAACAGATATCCGTCCACATTGGGCGCGTCCCGGTAGGTTCTGGTGACATACACATCCTCGTCAGCCACTTTCCCCTCTATCATAACGGTGAGCACCCTGCCTGTCATATCCTCCGCCTTCTCAAAAGCGACGGCCTGCTGCAGCTCCATCAGTTCATCCCTGCGGGCCTCCTTCACGGATTCTTCGATCTGATCCGGCAGCCCGGCAGCCGCCGTATCCTCCTCCTGAGAGTAGGGAAACACACCCAGCCGGTCAAATTCCATCTCGTTGACAAACCGGTACAATTCCTCGAAATCCTCCTGGGTCTCCCCCGGGAATCCGCTGATCAGCGTAGTCCTCAGGCAGATATCGGGAATCCTCTCCCGCAGCCGGTCGATCCGCCCACGCAGCTCTTCCTGCGTAGTGCGCCTGCCCATGCGTTTCAGAACGGCATCGGAGGCATGCTGGATGGGAATATCCAGGTAATGGCACACCTTGGGTTCCGTGGCAATGGTCTCTATCAGTTCCTCCGTGAGCTCCTCCGGATAACAGTACAGAAGTCTGATCCAATAGATCCCGCTTACCCGCGCCAGTCTGCGGAGCAGCTCGGGCAGACATTTCTCTCCGTACAGATCCACACCGTAGAGCGTGGTCTCCTGGGCTACCAGGATCAGCTCCTTCACACCCTGTTCCGCCAGAACCTTCGCCTGCTCCTCCAGCTCTTCCATGGGGATGCTTCTGTAATCTCCCCTGACTTTGGGAATGATACAATAAGTACAGCGCTTGTTACAGCCTTCCGCAATCTTCATATAAGCGTAATGTCCGCCGGTGGTAAGCATCCGGTCCCGATACACCGGAGGCGCGATGTTCAGTTCCCGGTAATGATTCTTCGGATGTCCTCCCAACGCTTCTTCCAAAGCAGCCGCGATCTCCCCGATGGCCATGGTTCCGACTATGGCATCCACCTGTGGGATCTCCTCCTGGATCTCCTCCCGGTAGCGCTGTGCCAGACATCCGGCCGCGATCAGCGCTCTGAGCTGTCCGCTGTCCTTTAACTCCGCCATCTCCAGCAGAGCATGGATGCTCTCTTCCTTGGCATCCCCGATGAAGCAGCAGGTGTTCACAATCACAACCTCCGCCTCCGCCTCGTCATCGGTAAAGGAATAGCCCTTATCACGGAGCATTCCGAGCATCATCTCCGTATCCGCCAGATTCTTGTCACAGCCCAGAGATACAAACAATATCTTCATAAGTAACCTTTCCATTATGCAGATCAGTCAAAAGTCCGTTCGCCCGATGTATCGCCGACGTCCAACCAACTGCCTGTACGGTAAAAGTAGCTGGCAAACACCAGCTACCCCAATCCCTATTCTTCGTCACCCAAAATCTTGATGGCACCCTGATTCAACTCGTCTACCGCAACAGAGAGGGGTTTCTTTCCCGCCTTGCACGGCACCAGCGGATCCTCCCCCGCAATGATCTGCCTCGCTCTTCTGGAGGTCGCCATAACGATGGAATAGCGGCTGTTCACCACAGGCGCCTCACCGGGTTCCACCTCGCTGTTTACTACCTTTATCAGATCGGAATAAGATGGATGTAACATTATTGTTCTCCTTTCGCAAACGCTTTTAATTGATCTCTGATCTCTTGTATAAATGCTTCTCTTCTGACAGGTGCCCTGCGGCAGGCTTCCACCAGTTGATGAACCTCCTCCACACAGACATCCAGATCGTCATTTACCACTATATAATCATAGGCTTCCATGCCTTCTGATTCCTCCGATGCCCGGGCCAGCCGCTTTGCGATCACATCTCCGCTCTCCGTCCCGCGGCTCACCAGCCTGCGCTTCAATTCCTCCGCACTGGGCGGCGTGATAAAGATCAGCAGGCTTTCGGGAAATTGCTCCTTTATCTTTAGCGCACCCTGGATCTCGATCTCCAGGATCACATTGTTGCCCTCCTGCATCTGCCGCTCCACATAGTCCCTGGGCGTGCCGTAATAATTATCACAGTACTTCGCATACTCTATCAGCCCGTTCTGACGGATGGTTTCCTCGAAACGCTCCTTATCCGTAAAAAAGTACTCCACGCCGTCCCGCTCCCCTTCCCTTGGCTTTCTGGTAGTCATGGAAACGGACAGGGCGTAATTGTCATATTTGTTCAAAAGAGCTTTCACAAGGGTGCCCTTACCGGCCCCCGAAAAGCCTGAAATCACTATCAGTATTCCCTTTTTCTCCATAATATGTCTCCCATTGCAGTTATATTTATATTGATTCCCTTTCACTCATCCTCATTGCCGTCCTCCACGCTTTCTGCCTCCTGTCCCATATGGACACGGCCGGAAATGGTCTCCGGCAGCAAAGCGGACAGCACCACCTGACTGTTCTCCATGACCAGTACTGACTTTGTCTTACGTCCCTGTGTGGCGTCAATGGCCATGCCCTTCTCCTTTGCGTTCTGTACCAGACGCTTTATGGGCGCCGATTCAGGGCTCACAATGGCAATGATCTTCGATGTATTCACAATATTACCAAACCCGATATGGATCAGCATGGGATACCTCTATTCTGACAGGACGGCTCTCCTTTATTGTACTTTAAAAAGCCGTCTCAAATCTGATACCGCCTGCGCGGTTCCTCTTCTATTCGATATTCTGTATCTGTTCACGAACCTTCTCAATCTCCGTCTTTAACTCGATGGCGCAATTGGAGATTTCCAGATCGTTGGATTTGGATAAAGTGGTGTTCGCCTCCCGATTCATCTCCTGTGCGATAAAATCCAGCTTTCTCCCAATGGAACCGCCCTCCAGAAGCGTATTCTTCGTCGTCTCGATATGGCTGCGGAGCCTTACGATCTCCTCGTCCACACAGACCTTATCCGCAAAGATCGTGACTTCCGTCAGCAATCTTCCCTCATCCACCGAAACATCCGCCAGAAGCTCTCTGACCCTCTCCTCCAGCTTCTGTCTGTATTCCGCTACTATCCCTGGCGATCTCTCCGAGATAAAATCCACCAGCTTCAGCATGCCGTCCAGCTTGCTGATGAGATCGTCCCTCAGATGCTCCCCTTCCACAATACGGGTATCCACAAACTGCTGCGCCGCACCGACAACCGCCTTCTGCAGTTCCTTCCAGAGTTCCTCCTCATCCACAGCGGCTTCCTCCATGGTAAGCACTTCGGGATATTTCGACAGGGCGGAGACGCGGATGTCATTATCCAGTCCGAAATCTTCCGCCATCCGGTTCAGGTATTTCAAATATTCCTCCGCCACATCCTTATTATAATGCACCGTGGAACGGCTCTCCGAAAAGTCCTCATAGGTAATGAAGACATCCACCTTGCCGCGGGAAATATATTGCTTCAGCTCTGTGCGGATCGCGGACTCGAAAATACCCAGCGCCTTCGGCATCTTGATATTCACATCCAGATAC
>CAMWWF010000084.1 GCA_947177885.1 uncultured Lachnospiraceae bacterium | reverse complement strand
GGCTGGAACGCAGTATTATCTCCTGCGACTCCATCTACCTGAATCCCAGGCAGTTTGTGGAGGGGATACAGGACGGCCGCAACGGTGTTTACGACAGAAGCGGCGGTGAGACACCGGATCCGGATCAGTTGGTACTGCTGGTTGACGGTCAGTCTGTGGAACGTTATATCCGCCAGAGTCCCAATGTTTCCATTCAGAGCAAGATCAATATGCTGAACGAACGTCTGCTGATCAAAGTAAAAGACGAATTTCTGGGAAAAGGCGTCAAATACACCGAAGCCGAACGGAAGGCCATCCTGAAGGCTTACCGGAACCGATACGGCGGAAAGGACTGGAAGCTGTCCACTTACAGGATTTATGAAGACTTCCTGAAAGAGCAGCTTACGGCGGGGATCCGGGTGGAGCTGCCCGGCTGTGAATTTGATGTCTACGATCTGGCGGCGCTGGCTTACATTTATAAGCGCACCAAAGAGACGGAAGTCATCAGCGAAGCCCACCATATCGTGATCGATGAAGCCCAGGACTTCGGCATGATGGTGTATGACTGCCTGCATTTCTGCATCAAGGACTGTACCTATACCGTTATGGGGGATGTGTCCCAGAACATCCGCTTTGATGTGGGTCTGAATGACTGGGAGGATTTAAAGGGCCTTCTCCTGCAAAGCGATCCCATGTCCTCCTTCGGTATTTTAAAGAAAAGCTACCGCAATACTGTGGAAATCTCCCACTTCGCCACGAATATCCTGGGGCACGGAAAATGGGTGAGTTATCCCGTGGAGCCCATCATCCGGCACGGAGATCCTGTAAAAGTCTGCCTTTTCCAGGAAGGTGAGGCCCTGTGGCAGGCGGTCTCCCGTCAGTGCCGTGAATGGCAGGAAAAGGAACTTCCCACCATTGCCGTCATATGCAGAGATCAAAGGGGCGCTGACCGGGCGGCTGCGGAGCTTGGAAAACGGATCGAGATCATGGAGGCAGATCCGGACAAGGCCGAATTCGGCAACGGCATCATGGTGCTTCCCGTGGAATATACAAAGGGCCTGGAATTTGACGCGGTGCTGATCCTGAATCCAACCAGAGAGGAATATCCTGTGGACGACGGACACGCAAGGCTCCTGTACGTGGCAGCCACCAGAGCCCTCCATGAGCTGTGTGTGATGCATACCGGAAATCTCACGGGGCTGATTGCGGATCCTGTTCCGGAAGCGACAGATGATACGGAACTCCTTCCGAATACTTCTCAGGGAAATGCTTCCCGGAAAAAGGAACCCGGAACAGCCTCTCATGATGAGAAATCCCGTGAAGGCAATTCCCATAAAGACTGTTTTTCCGAAAAAGAAGCTTCAAACAAAGCCGCTACAGGCACTCCCATAACATCCGGAAAGCCTTCCGGTATGAAAAAGCCGCGTCCGGTTGCTGCAAGTCCTGCAAATACACTTAGGATCAGGACAACTTCCACTGAAGATACAGCGCCTGCGGCGGCCATATTGCAGACATATCGAAATGACAGCAATATGAAAACAAATAAAAAGATCAGTATCGTTATACAAAGCAGTCAAGATGACCATATCAGTCAAACGCCCTCAGGAGCGCCGGGGAATTCGGGTGACTTGATCGGTCAAGAGAACCCAAAAGCTGCGAAAATCTCTCATAATGCCGCACAGCAGTCTTCCGGGACAGAGACGATAAAAAGGAGCGGTTATCCTGACTTTGCAGATTTCCCTCCCACCGGGAAACTGCGTCCTGTGGGGCACAACAGAATCGATCTGGCGGTGCGCTGGATAACAAAACAGCCGGACGGACTCTATCTGCAGAGCCGGTACGGTATCCTGCGGCTTTCTCCCATTGGGAGCGGCATTATACGGGTAACTTTCGCAAAGGGAGGAAAAATCCTGGAAGGCACTCACCCGCAGATCCGGGTCAACCGCCTGGAAAAATTCTGGCTTTACAGGGAATCCGGGCAAATGGTCACTCTTTCCACCGATGAGCTGCTGCTTCAAGTGGATAAGGCAACCGGAACCATTCATTATCTGAATCAGAATAAAAAGCTTCTGCTGGCGGAACGCGGCAGGGAGTGCCGGCAACAGGAGGTTTTTCCCGGCGGAAAATTGCAGTCATGGCTCTTCCTGGAGCCCGGCAAGAAGGAACAGCTCTTTGCCATTGGCCCCAGCGACCAAAAAGCGCTTCCACTCCGGGGCACGGCCCGATATATTTCCAGTGCCGGAGAACTGCCCTTTCTTTTCTCCGACCAGGGGTATGGCATTCTGATCGCCTCGGACAATCCTGTCATCTGCTGTGATCTGCCATCATACGGTACTTACCTGCACACGGAAAAGGAATCGCAGATGGATTACTATTTCATAGCCGGGAAAAATCCTGACACACTGATGAACGCCTGCCGGTTCCTGCGGGGGGAACTGTAAACTTATCCGTTTTGCAGCTGCAGATACACTTTCTTCCCCCTTGCCGCCATCAATATGGTCGATACGGCGATCACACCAAAGACAAGGGGGAGCTTGTCATCAAAGCTCTCATAAATGATCCCCTGCAGCCAGATCCCCATGGAAAGGGTGATACTGTTACACACGTTAAAGACTGCCATCAGCCGCCCCAACATGTTCCGGGGACACGCCTTCTGCATTCCCGGGATGATAAATACCCCGGCGATATTTGCAAAGAAGAGAATCGCCGCGCTTGTCAGACAGATAATAAAAATGCCATCTCAGGAGATACATCACCGTGCAGAGCCAGCGTTAAAATGAGGAAACAGCTCACGGTAGATCGTTCTTATAGAAACCTCGAACTTTTGCGCCAGCTCTGCCGCCGTGGTCTCTCCTTTATCAGGCAGGTAATATAAAATTTGAAACAAACGGCCTTCTGACATACTATTTCCCGCACCTTCCTTAATCTGAAGACATAAGCTTTATTCCGCCGCAATGAATCAAAGTCCCGGCATTTTGTTCCCCGTAATCCGGATCAATGCCGCGAGGGGCCAGCCCCCCAACGCAGCCGCACATATAATTCGTAAATTATCCTTTCCGCAAAGGTCTCTTCTTAACCTCTATCAGTTTGATCACAGCCCTCAGATCTTCCTCCGTAATCCACCACCACCCGTTCTCACCGCAGGGATAACGCTTTTTCCACAGGGACTGTGTGATTTCCTGATCTCCTGTAATTCCGGTTGTGTTTGTTTATTTAACATTCGTTCATACATCACATTCCTGCCTCCATAATATTTTTATACACTCTCGAAAGCTCCTTATCTCTCCGCATGGGACTTTTCAAAAACCACTTTTACCGATTTCCCTCTGTCGGGAGTTTGGATATTATTATATAACAAGAAATCTGACATCCTGTGTCAGATTTCTGTCAATACCTGTTCAGCTCTCATAAATTTCAGATTCAACCGATATGATATTTCATAACCTCAAGTGTCGGCAAAGCTTAAAACATCATTACCTGTTTGCCAGCTCTGTGGTAATCTCCTCCCACGCTACATCTTTTTCTGCCATCAGCACCATCATATGATATAAAAAGTCGCTAATCTCATATTTGATTTCATTGGGATTGGGATTTTTGGCCGCAATGACAATCTCTGTGGCCTCCTCACCCAGCTTCTTTAATATCTTATCAATTCCCTTGTCAAACAGATAATTCGTGTAGGAACCCTCCTTGGGATGTATCTTACGATCCTTAATGACGTCAAATACCTCCTCGAAGACCTGAAGCGGATTGCTGCTCTCCTCGTAATCCTTTCTGGTGACCTCGTTAAAAAAGCAGCTTCGGGCGCCCGTGTGGCATGCGGCACCCACCTGAGATACCTTTGCCAGAATGGTATCCATATCGCAGTCCGCAGTGAGACTCTTCACATATTGATAATGACCGCTGGTTGCTCCTTTTAGCCAGAGCTCACCGCGGCTGCGGCTGAAATAGGTCATCTTGCCGGTGCTGATAGTCTCCTCATAGGCTTCCTCATTCATATAAGCCACCATCAGTACCTCCAGTGTACGGTAATCCTGTACCACCACAGGCACCATGCCGTCACTGTTTAACTTAAAATCAGACCATTTGAAGGCTGCCTCAAAGGTCTCCACCTGTATCCCGTTCTCACGGCAGAGATTTTTCAGGGTCAGAGTTTCCCTGTAATTATCATTGATCGTGTTGCCGGTTACACCGCACACATTATCATAGGAAAAGATTTCCATCAGCTTATTCAGCGCGATCTGGTTGATCTGCACATAAAAGGGCAGTTCTGTGATCTCCTGCGTCTCACGGATCTGATGAGGATTCATCAGCACCATGGAGGACACATATTTCTCAACCAGATCCTTATTGGCCGTGATCACCTGAGGATCATCATAGCTCACCAGGATCTTATCCCTGCCAAATTTCAGGGAAACCTCCTCGGTGATGCCGATATTACTCTCCTTTTCATAATTCAGAACCGCTTTTTTGCAGCCCGCATAGAGAATTTTCTTCACATCCTCCATACGCTTTACATTTCCTGCGCCGATCACGTCAACCTCCGCAGCCTCGCAGATTTCTTTTAGTATATCAAGGGCCGCCTCATGCTCCCCGTCACTCTCCGACATATCGAAAACAATCAGCTCATCCGCATTGTTCTCATTGTAGAGATGCACCAGGCGCAGAGGCTCCGTCTCCACGATGGAAGTATCGTTAAGGCTTCTCACCGCATGTTCATGATATAAATAAATACAGGGTACAAATTTCTTCGTTATCATATGCAAATCATACCTTTCCAACCTGTTGTTCGTTTCATTCATAGCAGCTGTTCTTATGGAAATGCAGGATTCCGGAAGGATACAGCGGTCTATAGACTTCCTTTTGTACTGAGCACATCTGTGATGCGCGGATCCGTTCCCACAGCCTGATCCAAAGCCTTTGCAAAAGCCTTGAACATAGCCTCTATCATGTGATGCGCATTGATGCCGTCCAGCATCTTGATGTGCAGATTCATACCGGCGCTGTAGGAGACGGCATAGAAAAATTCCCTCACCAGTTCGGTGTCCAGTTCCCCGACACGCTCTACATGAAATGTACAATCATAATTTAGCCAAGGACGGCCGCAAAGATCAACCGCACAGAGCGCCAGCGCGTCATCCATCGGCAGGATAAAGGAACCGTATCTGCGGATTCCCTTCTTATCTCCAGCCGCCTGTGCAATTGCCTGTCCCAGAACGATCCCCGCGTCCTCCACCGTGTGGTGTCCATCCACATTAAGATCGCCTTTTACCACACATTTCAGATCAAAAAAACCGTGCTTGGAAAATCCTTCCAGCATATGGTCAAAGAAACCGATCCCTGTGGAAATCTCCGGTATTCCCGCCCCGTCCAGATCCAGGGTCACGGAGATATCCGTTTCTTTTGTTTTCCGGTGTATAGTCGCTGTCCGAGCCATAACATATTCCTTTCCATATCTGAATCTGTACAAACAGTGTTTTGACCGGCAAAGTCATTTGATGCCGCTTTGGCATCAGAAAATGCTCCTGAACTGTTTGCCCGAATGCAGTTGCCTTACTCAAACCTTACTTTAATGCTGTTGGCATGTGCCGTCAGGCCTTCGCTTTCAGCAAAAATCTCAATATCCCTATGTACCTTCTCAAGAGCCTCTTTGGAATAAGATATGATACTGGTCTTCTTGATAAAGTCATCCACATTCACCGGCGAGAAAAATTTTGCCGTTCCGTTGGTGGGCAGAATGTGGTTAGGCCCCGCAAAGTAATCTCCCAACGGCTCGGAGGCGTATTCCCCCATAAAGATAGCGCCTGCATTGCGGATCCTGGTCATGATCTCAAAGGGATTGGCCGTCAGGATCTCCAGGTGCTCGGAGGCGATCTCATTCACCGCCTCAATGGCATCTCCCATGTTCTCAGCCACAAGGATATATCCGTAATTGTCCAGAGACTGCTGTATGATCTGCTTACGGGAAAGCTCACTTACGAACAGATCCACTTCCCCGGAAACCTTCTGTGCCAGCTCCTTCGAAGTCGTGATCAAAATAGCGCTGGCCATCTCGTCATGCTCCGCCTGGGACAACAGATCCGCCGCGACATAACGGGGATTTGCCGTTTCATCGGCAAGTACAAGTATCTCACTGGGGCCTGCGATGGAATCGATACTGACATAGCCGTACACCGCCTTCTTTGCCAGAGCCACAAAGATATTGCCGGGGCCTGTGATCTTATCCACCCTGGGAATGGATTCGGTGCCGAAAGCCATCGCCGCAATGGCCTGCGCGCCGCCCGCTTTATAAATAGTGTCAACTCCGGCGATATCTGCGGCAACCAGCGTTCCGGGGTTGACTTTGCCGTCGGCTCCGGGAGGGGTGGTGATGATGATCTCGTCAACACCCGCCACCTTTGCAGGTATCACATTCATAAGTACACTGGAGGGATATGCGGCCTTTCCGCCGGGAACATAGACGCCGGCCTTCGCGATAGCGGTGATCTTCATGCCAAGGATCGTTCCGTCTTCTTTGGTATCGAACCAGCTGTTGCGCAGCTGTTTGGAATGAAAAGCACGGATATTCTCCGCCGCTCTCCGGATGACTCCGATCAGTTCGGCATCCAGCTGCCCGTATGCCTCGTCGATTTCCTCCCTGGTAACCCTGATGTTGTCTGCGTTCAGAGCAAACTTATCAAATTTCAGCGTATAGTCAAAGACCGCTTCATCCTTCCGGGTACGCACATCATTTATTATTTCATTTACGGTGGCCTCATACTCTGTGTAATTGTTGGGACTTCTCTTTAGCAAACTGTTCAGTATATCATTTTTTGTCTCATTTGTTAAAGCTATAATTTTCATTCTTATACCTCCCTGTGTACTTTGAAGAGGGATGTTTACATACCCTCCTGCACATACCGATCCATCTTTGAAAATTTACTTTCAGCCTTTTGCCTTTCTGCTGTTTAAAATTTATATCCCGTAAAATCACTTGTTTCAGTATAGCACAAAACGATCTAAAATAAAACGCTTGTTAGAGATAATTTTCCCTAACAAGCGTGGATCAGATCTATGTTTCCGTGTTGATTTGTTCCGTACATGTCAACATAACAGCTCAGCTCTCGTACCGGAATCTTCCCACCAGTTCTTTCAGCATGTCAGCCTGCTTTGACAATTCCTCGGAAGACGCGGCACTTTCCTCCGAAGTTGCAGAATTGGATTCCACCACCTCGGCAATCTGCTGAATTCCGTCTGAAATCTGTGCGGCTGCCAGCGCCTGATCGTCGGAGGCGGTTGCAATCTCCTGCATGGATGTGTTTACCACCTTCGCATTCTCCACAACGGTGAGAAGGGACTCCGCCGTTTCGTTTACAAACTCAATACCCTCATCCACAGCTGCGATCGCATTCTGGATCAGATTCTTTGTATTCCTTGCCGCTTCCGAACTCTGATCCGCAAGTGCGGCAACCTGGGTGGCAACGACTCCGAAACCTTTTCCATGCTCTCCTGCCCTTGCGGCCTCAATGGAAGCATTCAGCGCAAGCAGTGCCGTCTGATCCGCCACATCTTCGATACTGCTGATGATCACGGCGATCTTATCAGAAGCGGCCCTGATCTTGTCCATGGCCTCCGTGTTGTTCTTCATATGCTCATTGCTTTCCAGGATACGGTTGTGCATATCCGAGACGATGGATCTTGTAGTCTCCGCATTCTGGGCGTTTATCCGTATCTTTTCCGAAATCTCCGCAATGGTTGCGGTCAGCTGCTCCACAGCGCTTGCCTGATCTGTGGCACCTTCCGCCAGCTGGAGCGAAGCTCCAGCCAGATCCTCCGCGCCTCTCTGGACGTTCTTCGCATTGTTATCGATATCCCGCATTGCCGAGCTTAAGGAGGTCACAATTCTCCTGAAAGACCGGCTGATCTCTGCAAAATCACCCTTATAATCCTCGTCTATCCTGATCATGAAATTGCCGTCCGACAATTCGGCAAGGTGGGTATCGATATCATTGATCACGTTTTTCAGATCCCGGACGGTCTGCCCAAGGCTGTTCATCAGGATAGCCGTCTCGTCATTTACCTCCGGCACAGGCGTATCGGTATGAAGGTCCCCCTCCGCCAAAAGCTCCAGCCGGTTTACCACTACCGTAATAGGCTGTACGATCCTTTTGCCGAGCCTGACACCGCTTTTGACCCCGTATATGGTGAACGCAATGACAAAAACAACCGTCAATCCCAGAGATACGAAGAATTTTCCCAAAAACTCATTCCGCACCGCGGCAACACCGATGCTCCACCCGTCGGTTCCCGGAACCGGTGAAAAGGCAACCACTTTGGTCACTCCGCCGTAGGAGTAGGTTCCCGTACCTGCCTCCCCTGCCACCATCCGTTTACAGATCGCACTGTATCTTCTGAGTCTTGGATTGGTATCGCCAAGGGCGATGCTGTCTTCCACACCTACCAGGGAAGAATCCAGGTCCGCGATCGTGATTCCGTTGGCATCAAGCATGAATGCCGTACCGCCCTCACCCACTTTGATGGAACGCATAATATCATTCAAGTACTCTCCGTCGGGGACATACACAACGGCTCCCACAGGTGTGGTACCGGGGATGCCGCCTTCCCACAAGGGAGCGGAGACCGCATAAGAAACTGACTTTGTAACTTCGCTGTACGCAGGTGTGGAAATATAGGTATTACCCTGCATGGCTTCCTTGAAAAAAGGCCGATCAGAAAAGTCTGTCCCGGAAAAAATATCGATTCCGCTGCTGTCTACCAGAAATCCTCTCTCAAAATTATGGTCTGCTATCCTCTGGTTCAGAATCGCTTCTTTCTCCTCCACTGAACGGTCGGGATCGGCAAGGCGGGCAATGCTTCCCGTCTCATAGGCAATCGCAACATACTGCTGAAGTGCTGCGGAGACATAATAAGCCGCCACATCAGAAGTGTTGTTGATCGTTTCGGAAATCGCACTGATAGATGCGGTATAGCTCAGAAGGGAAGTAATCACCCCCAGAACGACGCAACAGATCATGATAGTCCGCGCAAAGTTTGAAGAAATTTTCTTCTCGATACTGACAAATCCGCCGCTCTGTTTTTCTTTTGCCGGATTCTCTGATAATGTGTTACTGTTCTCATTTTGCATAAATTTCCCCCATTCCCGGTTGCTCCATTGAAATTCTCCTGTGACTGATCTTCCCCGCATTTGCCGCAGGGTTTAATGCATGCTTTTGTGAAAAGCTGAAACCGCTATACAATGCATATATCACCAGTCCAAACGTGAACAGTAACATTCTATCCGGCAGTATCCGTTTTTCATATTTATTTCCGAAGCACCAAATTATTTTATAGCAACATTATAACACTACTAGGAAAAATTGACTACGTTTATTTGTAATTATTTTGACATATCTGCCACTTTCGGAAATTTGTGCGACATTATTCATTTAAGACTTCCTGAAGCCGTGTCTCCAGTCGCCCGCGCAGCTTATTGACCAGATCCTTGATACGCTCCGTCTCCATCTGCATGCTCACCGGATTTACGATCATTCTGGCGGACAGAGGACAGACCTCCTCCAACACTTCCAGACCATTCTCCTTTAAGGTAGAGCCTGTCTCCACAATGTCCACGATCACATCGGACAGTTCCACCAGAGGCCCCAGCTCCACAGAACCGTTGAGCTTGATGATATCCACCGTCTGATGCTTCTTATCATAGAAATAATCCCTTGCAATATTGGGATATTTGCTGGCAACCCGGATCCTCTCATGATGCTGTAACAACTCTTTGGCGGATGCCGGTCCGCAGACACACATGCGGCATTTCCCATAACCCAGATCCAGCACCTCATAGACATTTCGGTTCTCCTCCAGGATCGTATCCCTTCCCACAATACCGATATCCGCCGCACCATATTCCACATAGGTGGGCACATCCGGCCCCTTTGCCAGAAAGAATCGCAGCTTTAATTCTTCATTGACAA